>JAUILW010001014.1 GCA_030432795.1 Gammaproteobacteria bacterium | reverse complement strand
CTCGACCGCTACCCCGAGGACGATTGGGACGCATTGCGCAGCATCGACCGCAAGATTCCCCTGGGTCGGCACGGCACGGCGGCGGAGATCTCCGCCATGGTGGTCTTCCTGCTCTCAGAGATGGCCGCCTACGTGACAGGCGCCGACTTCCGCGTGGACGGCGGCATCCACAATGGTGCCGCCAGCTTCGTCTTCTCACCGGGCGAGCCGCGCAATCAGCAGCGGTTCAACGGTTTTCATCGCGACGAGCCGCCGAAGCTTCTAGGCGCATCGTAAGGGGGTCAGCGTCGTGCATATTTCACGTATCATCGACCGTTTCGGCTTGGAGTTCCTGCGCTGATTATCTGTGCTGACCTGAAGCCTATACTGGCCGGCTTGGCGGTGACGCTGCTCGCCGCCACAACACACGCGGACTTCAACATGGTGCGCATCGATCCGCAGCGCACGCCGATCGTCATCGACGGGGTTGTGGACGAAGCGGCATGGCAGTCGATCCCGCCGATCAACGATTTCCGCGTGCTGGAGCCGGACACCATGGCACCCGGCGATCTGCTCACCAACCTGCGCTTCGCCTATGATGACGAGGGGTTGTACGTCAGTGGCGACATGAAACAGCCCGCTGGCACGCTGGTGCGCCAGCTTTCCGGCCGCGACAGTTTCACAAGCAATCGTGACTCGCTGAACGTGACGCTGGATACCTCCGGCGAAGGCCGCTACGGCTTCTGGTTCGGCATTGCGCTCGGCGACTCGCAGATGGACGGTACCGTGTTGCCCGAGCGTAATTTCAACAACGACTGGGATGCGCCCTGGCGCGGCCGCACGGTGGAAACCGAAGACGGCTGGAGCGCCGAGATGTTCATCCCCTGGAGCGTGGTGTCCATGCCTGCGGGCAGCGACGTGCGACGCATGGGCGTGTACGTCTCCCGCAAGGTCGCCTACCGCGACGAACGCTGGGGCTGGCCTGCTCTGCCGCCAACGCAGGCGAAATTTCTCTCCACGCTGGAAGGCTTCGAGATGCGCAACGTCGCACCCCGCCAGCAATACAACGTGTATCCGTTTGTCGCAACCGGCTACGACCGGGTGGATAACGAGATGCGCTACCGGGTGGGCGCAGACCTTTTCTGGCGTCCGTCCACCAACT
>JAUILW010001013.1 GCA_030432795.1 Gammaproteobacteria bacterium | reverse complement strand
TCTCCAGGTATTTGCTGTCCGCTACGCTCGGCGTTTCCAGCGCCAGATTGTCGAGGGATGTGCTCAGCGTGTTGAGCGGGTTGTTGATCTCATGGCGCAGCGTACGCGGCATGCTTTCCAGAAACGTGTTGTGCTGGTGCAGCTTCGACAACATGGAAGAAACCGCGCGTGCCAGGTCTCCCACCTCATCGCCCGCATTCATCTCCGCCTGCAAGGTCGGGGTGCGCAAGCGGCCATACTGGTCGATGGCCGCGGAAGCTTCGCGCCGCAGGCTGCGAATGCGCCAGGCGAGGCGCCCTGCGAAAGCGATGAGCGCCAGAACCACCACGAGCAGGCTCACCACGGACAACAGCACCACTTGCTCCAGTGAGGAACGCTGGAAGGTGAGGATCTCGTCGATGGGCTGCTCAACCACCACGGAGCCGATGATCGAGTCCTTCGAGTAGATCGGGTGCGCGGCCATGATGATCTCCTGCGCCTCGGTCAAGCGCCGCTGCCGAGCGATAGGGGCGCCGTCCAGCGACGCTTCGATCACCGCCTGGGCGACCGCCTCAGACTCCGCCACCGAGCTCTGAATGGGTTCGTAACGCTCTCCCAGGGTGAGGCGGTGCAGCAGCGGCCGCACGCTTTCGAACCCTCGCCTGACGCTGCCGAACCAACCTTCGGCAACCTTCGGCACGCTTTCCTCCAGACGGGCGCCTGTCTCGGCACGCACTCGGGCGCTCTGATCGATGACGAGAATCCGGGCGCCGGCAAACCCCAACCCCTCGATAATGGTGCGCACCTCCGGCGAGCGCAGTACCACCAGGTCGAAGCTCTGCTTACCGGCGGTGGGTAGCGTCTGCGAGATGCGTTTGACCGCCCGGCTCACCCGATCGTCTACATCGGCGTAGGCAAGACCAAAAAAGCGCCCCGAGCCCAGCAGGTCCAGCGGCATGCGAAACTCGATGTCCACACCGCGCGGGCTCGCCACCATCGCGCCGGTAACCCGGTTTTCCGGCGCGCCGGTGGCGGCGAACCGCCAATCCGCGTCCATCTCATAGGCCGTGAGTACGCCTGGGCCGTCGCCGATGAGCACGATGCGCCCATCCTCGCCGTCGGTGCGAATGAAGCTCAGGCGCAGCTGGTCGGCGTTATCCAG
>JAUILW010000215.1 GCA_030432795.1 Gammaproteobacteria bacterium | reverse complement strand
GGCAGATGGTGGCGAGGTGACCAGAACAGATCGAGCTGGTCCTCTCGGCCCCAACGAGGGAAATAGCGTTGTGCTGCCACGGTGCTTCGTAGCCGCCGATCTTCAACGGCATGTACCCTGCGGTAGGTGCCTTCGTACTCGGCGTCGAAAGGCTGTGTCGCATAGAGATGAAAGCGATGTCCGCTGGCCGTAATGCGGCTCAGGATGGCGTGCGTGTATCGACCAATGCCGGTGAACGGGTGTGCAAGGGGCCGAGCGTCAACTCCGATCGACAGAGGCCAATGCGTTGTTCGAGGCATGCTCCTCCAGTAGCGTTCGGTAGATCTCCGCGTAGCGTCCTGCCATCAGATCGCCGGTGAACAGCATATCGTACCGTTCGCGTGCGCGCCGTCCCATTGCCGCGGCAGTGTCTGGGTTGTCGTGTAACTGATTCATGGCCTTGCGCAGTGCTGGCGCCGAGCCTGGGGGTACGACGATGCCCGTCTCGTTATCCACGTTGACGTGACTGGTGCCGGAACCGACCTCGGTAGATATGAGTGGCTTACCGTACATCGCGCCTTCGAGCAGGGTCACGCCGAATGCCTCGCTGCGCAGATACGAGGGGAACACAACACCTCGACTCAGTTTGAATAACGCCACTTTCATAGCGTCGGATACATGGCCGGCAAAGATCACGTTACTCAGGTCTAGCGATCTGGCTTGAGATTTGAGCTCCGCCTCGGTGGGGCCTGAGCCTGCAATCACGACCTTGTAAGGGGCACCTTTAACAGCATCCAGCAGGATGTGCAGACCTTTGTAGTAACGCAAAACCCCGACGAAAAGAAAGAAGTTCTCACCGATACCAGCCCGTACGGCCTCGAGATCGCTTGTGCGGGGTTGGGGGTAGGTAGACTCGTTCAGCCCGATGGGGATTACCTCCACTTTCTCTCCGAATCGTGGCAACACGTCTGAGGTAGCGAAGTAGTTAGGCGAGGTACAAACGATGCGATTGACGGAACCGAGAAAGCGGTTCATCAGCGGCTTATAGATTTTCGAAAGCAGCTTCTGGCGGACGATGTCAGAGTGGTACGTCAGGATGGTGGGCTGGTTGGGTCGGGCCAACTCGTGCAACACATCAGCAAACGGCCACGGAAAGTGGTAGTGCACGATGTCAGCCCATCCCTGCAGGCGTCGAAACATTGTAACCGACTCCCAGGAGACGGAGCAGGATGCTAGCTCGAAGCTCAGTCTGGGCTGGTACACGCGAGACCCTGAGTATCTGACAACTTTGCGGCTTGGATCCGCGGCTGGTGCCATAACCCGTGTTTCCACGCCGTGTGACGCTGTGTTTAAACATAGTTGCCGGATGGTTTCTTCCAGGCCGCCCTGGGTAGAAGGGTAGTAGGTTCTGTACACGTGTAACACTTTCATGACGCGCTGCTCACGTTGGCCTGCCAGGCCGCCGAAGGCGTGTAGTTTCCCCAGGTCTGCAACCCGGAGCTTCTTATGCGCACGATCTGCAGAACCTTGCGGTAAAGGAACTCCGGCCCGTCGACGATACCGACCACAATACTGTAACGGCCGGGGTTCAAACCGAGGTGCTCGACCGACAGGTGCATATCTACCCGGTCCCCCGCCTCCAGACTGAGCTGTTCGCAGTGCCCTTCCGACGATACTGCGGTAATCATGTCGCCGTTGTGACGTTTGATCGGCACCCCGACCACCAGGTTGCGTACGGGACGTCTCGCGACTAGCCTCAGGCGCAGTTCGAAGCCGTCGAATGCATCGAGAACTGCTTCCGGATCTTCCGCCTGAGTCGTCAGCTCGGCGGCCTCGACGTGCAGCGCGTCGGTGTTTTCGTATTCCTGTTCGATGTGGCTCGTGGAGACACCGCCCGTGGTGAGCGCTTGCTCAGCATTCTTGTATAGCTGGATGGCGTCACCCACATCTCCGTCGAACAGCATCTTGCCAGTGTCCAGGACCAGCGCCCGATCGCAAAAGCGCGAGACGTCGTTCATCGAGTGGGTGACGAGCACTACGGCAGCTTCGCGCCGAAGCTCCTGCATACGTTCCATGCATCGCTGGCGGAACTCGAAGTCACCCACGCTGAGCACCTCATCAACCAGAAGGATATCTGGCTGGGTGTGTATCGCGATGGAGAATGCCAGGCGCATCTTCATGCCGGTGCTGTACTTGCCAACCGGGGACTGCAGAAAGTCGCCGAGGCCGGAGAACTCGGTGATGTCTCCGAGGGCACTGCGCATCTCTGCCCGGCTCCGCCCGTCCAGGGCTCCTTTCAGGAATATGTTGTCGAGACCGGACAGATTCATGTTCAGCCCCGAGGATAAATTGATGAATGCGGCGACCTTGCCGCTTGTAATGCAGGCACCACGGTCGGGCTGGAGGTAGCCTGCGATCAGGCTTAGCGTCGTGCTTTTGCCGCTGCCATTCAGACCGATTATCCCCACAGCCTCACCGCGCTGGAGAGTCAGAGAAAAATCTGACAGGGCCCAGAACTCCTCCGCCTGGAGCGCGTCGTCGGCTCTCCCGACAAGCCGCGACCATAAGGCTCGCCGTGCGTAGCGTCGCGTCGCGCGCTGGGTACGGGGAAACTTCTTCCAAAGGCCTTGGGCGGTTACCAGTGCGTCGCTCAAGCCAGAGACCTCAACACTGGCTGGCAGCGACGCAGGACGATTGCTGCGGCTACGACGGCAATCGCGGTAACGATCCAGGCGGACGTCAGGTCCTGCATGCTGGCACTGCCGGTAACTGCGAGGGAGCGCGTCACATCAACGTAAACCGCAAAGGGATTGAACGTGTACAGCCATTCGCCATAGGGGACACCGCCCAGCGGGAAAATGGCACCGCTGAGAAAGATCAGGTAGCGCAGTATGACCTGCACGATCTGCTCGATGTCCGGGAACATCGTACGCAGCACGAGAAATATCACGCCTAGTGCGGCCGCCAGGAGAAACCCGCAAAGTGCAACGGGGACTGCGAGCAATGAAGTGAAGCGCAAATCGTCGACCAGTATCAACATCACGACGAGGCAGAGAATGAGTCTCAGCGTGAATTCGTACATCACGCGTCCCCAGCCAGCAACGAGCACCGACAAGATGGGAAACGATGAGTTGGATACAACCGAAGCGTATCGCTGCATGCTGCCCATGCCCTGGGTGAGCGTGTCTGCGAGAAGCATCCACATGGTAACGCCCAGTGCGACGTACACCGCGGCATGCATACCGGCGTTGTCACCAGGTGCGATGAACACGCGCAGGGCAACGTAGGCGCTGATCGGTACCAGCGGCAGCACGAGATTCCAGCCCACGCCAAAGGCGGTGCTCTGAAGTGGAGCGGTGAAATCCCTTTTGAAGAGCACCCAGGTGGGCCACGCGTAGTTCATTGGGCGATCAAGCGTTTGGTTAGGCGTGACGACACGTCCGGGTAGGCTGGCTGGCGAGGCTGCATTGTCTCATCTGCACCCTTCTTTTGGCCACAGGCTCAGCGGACACTGTCGTTTACCTTTGCCTGTAGCGATTCCTGCAGGGATCTACCCCAAGCGAGGCCGGACCGCACCTGTACGATGTGGCGCAGCGCTCTTCCCACCACACGCCAGCCGCCGCTCGTGCTGAATCCGTACCGGGCACGCACCTGAGCCACCTCGGCAGCCCCAGTGGTAGTCACCAGATTTGCAGTCTTCGATGCCTGGTGATCTCGGAAAGCGGCAAGGTAGGTATTCAGCCGTAACATGCGCGTCTGTCGCATCAGACGACAGAAGAAATCGTAATCCATGGCGAAGTCCAGGTTGGCGTCTATCCCGCCGGCATCGTCCATACACTTCCTGCGCCAAAAGCACGTTTCCTGCGGGATGTAGTCCCAGCGCCCCATCAGTGTGTTTGAGTGCGGCGGCAGGTTCCAGACGCGTTGCACCTGGCTTTGGTCATCGATGAATGCTCGATGGCTGTACACAGCTCCCACGTCGGGCTGTGCGTCGAAGGTCTGTTTTATGCGGGCGATGGTGCCAGGCAGCAGAAGATCGTCAGTGTTCAAATAGCAGCACAGCTCCGAGTCGAAGTGCTCGAAACCCCATCGAATGGCAGGTGCCTGTTTGAGGGCTGCGGTCTCGATATGGGTGATCTGCGAACGGTAACGGTGCAGCACGTCGGGGGTGCCATCTTCAGAGCCTGCATCGACCACTACAAACTGATCGCCCTCGTTCAGTTGCGAGACGACGCTGCGAATCATCTGCTCGATGTACTGTCCCTGGTTGAGGGAGGGGGATACGATGAGGATCGATGGCACCAGTAGACAGCAACGACGTGTATTTCAGCATTATAACCCCGGTGCGCAATGCCGCGGCCACTGTGCAGCGCACGCTCGACAGCGTGCAGAGTCAGTCCGCGTCGCGCGAGCATCTGGTGCTGGATGCCGGTTCAACGGACGGCACGCTGGAGCTGTTGGAGGAGCGCCGGGATCAGTTCGCCTACTTCCGAAGCCAGCCGGACGACGGGATCGCCGCAGCATTCAATGAAGGCATCGAGAATGCGTCGGGCCGTTATCTAGTCTTCCTGAATGCCGATGATTACCTGCTGCCGAGCACACTGGAAACGGTACGCCGTTTCATTGAAGGCTGCGCCGCAGCACCCGACATAGTCTATGGTAACGCCATGATCCTCGATGCGCGGGGCGAGACCTTTCATGAAGCAGCGCGGCTGGAGGCGCTGCCTGCGTACATGAGCCTGTACCATCCAAGCATGTACTTCCGCCGCGAGGCCCTGCTTACGCTGGGCGGATATGATGCGCGATACAGTCTGGCAATGGACAGCGAACTGACACATCGGGCGCTGGCATCCGGCTGCACATTTGCGCATCTGCCCGAGACGCTTGCGGTGATGGCTCGTGGCGGTCTGAGCGACAGGCAACACTGGCGAAGCCTGTATCAGTACCGTCGCTCGGTTCGTCAGCACGAGTTGTGCGGCCGGCTGCGCAGTTTTTACTATCTGCTTCGTCAGGCGGCGGTGCACGAGGCGCTGAAGTTCCCTCCAGTTAAACGATGGCGCCTCTCTAGGCGGGATCGTGCAGGCGGGCACGTATAGCGCCATCGATGCCAATGGCAGCCCCGTTAATGAAGGTGGCTTGCTCGGATGCGAGAAAAACGGCGAGTTTTGCGACCTCCTCCGGGGTGCCGATGCGCGCTGATGGGTGGTGCCGCTCCAACGCATCAAAAGCCTCCGGCGCTCCGTCGAATCCGGCTCGCAGCATCGACGTGTTGATTGCGGCTGGTTCTATGGTGTTGAAGCGGACTTCCTGGCCGAGCTCGACTGCGGCTGCTCGTGTGAAACCGGCCATCGCCGCTTTGCTGGTTGCATAGGCCGTGAAGTGGGGTTTGGTCAACGCCGCATGGATGCTGCCGATGTTTATCACATTGCCGCGCGTTGCGCGCAGGTCGGCTAGGAGCATGCGCGCCAGTCGAACCGGAGCAACGAGGTTGACCTCCAGCACCGATCGCCAGGCGGCGGGTTGTATCGATTCGAAGGCGTCCACGATCTGTAGCGCTGCGTTGTTGATCAGCGTGTGTACCTGTAGCGTGCTGCAGCTTCGCAGGTTGGCCAGGAGTTCCTGTTCATTGAAGTCTGCGAGATCGCAGGCGATGTCGGTGAGCTCGCTTCGTTCGCGGTCGATGCCCACCGTCGTATATCCAGCCTCCCTGAACGCCTTGACGAGCGCGCTACCGACACCGCCGCCGCTGCCGGTGATGACGGCAAGCGCGGTCACAGCAGCTCGGCTACGAGTTGCATGGCGCGGGCGTTGGTGGCTCGTACCGCCTCCAGGGTATTGGATGCGTTGTGTGAACCAAACAGACAGTGCTCGAAAGCGAGAAGCGGGTGAGCTCGATCCGGTGGCTCCTGTTCGAACACGTCGAGGGCTGCGCCGGCAACTTTGCCGCTGCGCAGCGCTTCGATCAGCGCCGGCTCGTCGATGAGCGGGCCCCTGGAGACGTTCACGATGTACACTCCCTGCTTCGCCTTTGCCAGCGCTCTGGCGTCGAGCAGGTGACGATTCGCTTCGGTGAGCGCGCAGCTCAACAGCAGAAAGTCGCACTCCTCCAGCCGTTCCGGCCAGACCGCAATTGAGTAGTC
>JAUILW010001012.1 GCA_030432795.1 Gammaproteobacteria bacterium | reverse complement strand
ATCATTCTCTGCGTGCACCTCGGCAGCATTGAGCTGGTGTTCGCGGCGTTCCTGCTGCTCGGGCTTGGCTGGGGCGGCATGATTCCGCTGCAGGAGGTGGTGTGGGGGTCGTTCTTCGGGCGGCGGCACCTGGGTGCGGTGCGGGGTGCGGCGCTGCCGGTGGCGCTGATGCTGAGTGCTGGCGCGCCGTTTCTGGTGGCGCTGTACCACGATCGCACCGGCTCATACGACAACGCAATGTGGGTCGTCGCCGTGCTCAACATGCTCTCAGGTTTGCTGATCTACCAGGTGCGGCCGCCGACGCGCTGAGCGCCGGCCTTTCAGGTAATCAGCGCGAAGACGAACAGGCCCGTAACACCGCCGATGATGCCGCAGCGCCAGAACGCCTGGCGGTCCACATGCAGCCGCAGGGCTTCCTGCGGGTCGGTACCACGCCGGCTTTCCATGATCACCGGAATCTCGATGGCGTTGGCGAATACCGCGAAGGCCACCGCTGCGGACACGAGTGCCACACGATTGCTGCTGTCCATGGGAATGAGGATGAGCAGCAGTACCACCAGGCCCCACTGCGCGATCCAGCCGCCGTAGGTCATCCAGTGAAACTGCCGCCGGTCGTTTTCTTCGTAGTCGAAGTCGAAGCGCAACAGCGACAGCCCGCGCGGCGCCATGAGCTTTGCCTTGCCGCCGGCGAAACGCGTGCCGAGGTAGTGACCCCATTCGTGCCAGATGGCGGCGAGAATCAGGCCGATGAAGGCGGCGTTGCCCAGTGCCACGAACTCGGCGATAACGAGCCCTGAGGTCTGCGACCAGGCATCGCCCGCTCCCCATAGGGTGAGGAGGGCGAAGATCAGCGCTGCGTCGCGCAGGATGGTAAAGCCCATGGAAGGCGCTTTGCCGTTCTGCGCGCTGCTCTGTTGGCCTTTCGGCTGAGACTTCGCGCCGGTGTCGTCACCGGTGGATTGCTGTTGCGATTCCTGCTGCTGGTCGGCTTCGGCTTGCGCCATTGGTCGGTGTCCCTGAAGTGTGCGTTTTTCGGCAATGTACCTCAGCGCCGAAAGAACGCAAGCCGCGCCGCGGCTTTTACTGCTCCGCGGCGTCTTTGGCGAACTGCGCGTAGGCGGCTGCGGTGCCCTGCGCCATCTTGTC
>JAUILW010001011.1 GCA_030432795.1 Gammaproteobacteria bacterium | reverse complement strand
CCGGTCGCATTGCCCCACACGGCAACGGCGTTCATCACACCGTTGACGTTGGCAATGAGCACGTCCTGAGGCACCAGCGTCGGGTGTACCCGCGCCTCGATGCCTTTGTCGGTACGCCGGGCGATGCCTAAGTGCTTGATGGTGTAACCCAGCGCTTCGGCGTCCTTGATGTCCTGCAGCGTGATGTCTTCGATGCCCTCGATATGCACGGCCTCTTTGTCGAGCGGCGTACCAAACGCCAGCGCCGAGAGGATGGTGAGTTTGTGGGCCGCGTCGATACCGCCCACGTCGAAGGTCGGGTCGGCTTCCGCGTAGCCAAGGGCCTGCGCGTTGGCCAGCGCGTCTTCGAACGCCGCGCCGTCATTGGCCATTGCCGTGAGGATGTAGTTGCAGGTGCCGTTAATGATGCCGGCAATGCTTTCGATCTCATTGGCCACGAGGCCGGAGGAGAGGCTACCGATGATCGGAATGCCCCCCGCGACGCTGGCCTCGATACCGAGCGCCGTGTCGTTGGCGTGCGCCGCTGCAAACAAGCGCTGGCCAGCGCTTGCAAGTATGGCCTTGTTGGCTGTGACCACGGAGCGGCCGGCTGCAAGAGATGCCTCCACGAGCTCGAGTGCGATGCCTTCGCCGCCGATCAGCTCAACCACCACATCCACATCATTGCGGCCGACAAGCTCCAGCACGTCTGTAGAAAACTCCGCACCAAGCAGGTCTACGTCCCTGGCCGTGCGGCTGGCAACCACCGACACCTGAATAGGCCGCCCGGCTCGGGCGGCAATCAGTTCACCGTTGTCTTTGAGCAGCTGGAGCACACCCTGGGCTACCGTGCCGAGGCCGGCAATGCCGATACGAAGCGGTTGCATGTGATCTGCCCTATTGCACGCCCAGGGTCGCAGCGAGCTGCGCCGCTGGCATGTAGCCCGGGTACAGGCGACCGTCTTCGGTGATGATGGCCGGCGTGCCGGTGATGCCCACCTGACGCCCGAGATCAAACTGCGCTGCTACCGGGTTGGGGCACGATTTCGATGGAATGGTACGCCCAGCCTTGAGATCCGTCAGCGCCGTGCGTCGATCCTCTGCGCACCAGGCGGATACGATCTTGCGGTAGGAGTCCGAGCCAACCCCAGCCCGCGGATAGGCGAG
>JAUILW010001010.1 GCA_030432795.1 Gammaproteobacteria bacterium | reverse complement strand
TCCGCCGGACCGCCGCGCCGGACGATAAGACATTGTGGAGCTGCGGATGATCGGTACCAAGGAAGCCGATCTCGTCACGGCCGTCCTGCTCTACGCGATGCGGTGTCTGGCCGAGGGGGATCAGCATGCACTCCGCGCGATGCATTTCGGGCCCAAGGAGATAGAGGCACTACGCGAACTGAACCTCGCCGATCTCTATCGCGTCGGTGCGCTGCAGGCCCACTGCCTGAGCATCGCACTGGATCGCGACGTGTTCTGGCCGATGATCGCGAATCTTCGAGCCACCCGCGAGAATGAAGAGCTGCAGCGGGACCTGATCCAGGCCGATGCGCCCCTCGAGATGATGCGCAGTCTCTTTGGCACCGGATCGCGAGAGTACACCCGACTGCGTCGGATGCTCGCCGTAGAGCCTGCAGTAGGCCGGCCACCGGAGCCTGACGAGGAGACCGGCCACCGCCTGTGGCACGCCCTCTCCGCGCGTCTCACTTCGGCCGCTGACGAAGAGATTGATCCCAAGGAGTACCTGGCGGTACAGCGCGAGTCGGGCGCTTCGATGCGCGCCGTCTGGAACCTCGTTCAGCGCTGGCTGGAATATGGCGACGTGTACGCGCCCGCAGATACGGTGCCGTCATCGCAGACCGCATCTCGGCCGGCGTCTCGGCCTGAGCGGCGTGCTGCCAGTGGTTGACCGGTGTGACCGCAGAACTGCATGGCGCAAGATGACTCGGAAATTCGACCGGAAACCTACGCCCTCGATGCCCTGATCCGCGAGACCCTTGCCCGCGGACGCCGCAGCGGCGGCAACGCCGCTGACGCGCTGCTGTTTCTCGGCAACCGACACCATGCCTTCCCGGTGGTCGTCGTGCACGACCCAATTCTCGAACCCGTGGACAAGTTGGTCTGGATGGTGATCTGCCAGGCCGCCCAGGCCACGGGCAGCAGAGCGGCTTTCCCCAGCTACGCCGACATTGCACGGCTGGCGAATGTGTCTTCGACGTCCACGGTCTCTCGTGCCATCGCAATCCTGCGCGCGACACGCTGGCTGTCATTGTGCGCGCGAAATCGCGAAGCGAACGGTCGATTCAGCGGCAACGTCTATGCGTTGCACGACGAACCGCTGCCGCTCGCAGATGCATTGCACCTCGAC
>JAUILW010000214.1 GCA_030432795.1 Gammaproteobacteria bacterium | reverse complement strand
CAGATTCTGCCGGACCAGGAAGGTGCCGGGCAGTCTTTCTACGTGATGATCCCGTCCATCCACGATTTCGGCCAGGCCATTCCCGAAGGTGGCAGCCAGATGCTGCCCGAATCCATGCGCGCCTTCATCGAATCCCGCGGCGGCCTGGTGCGCACCGGCGTAACGGTGGAAGAGATCCTCGTGGAAGACGGCACCGCGCGCGGGCTAAGGCTGGACAACGGCGACGTGCTGAAAGCCAGCCGCGCCATGGTATCGGCGCTGGATCCCAAGCAAACCTTCGAGCAGCTGGTGGACACCCGCCACCTGCAGGACGAGTTTCTCAGCAAGGTGCGCCGCTACTCTTTCGGACGCGTCACCATCTGCCGGTTGCACCTGGCGCTGGAGGAGCCGCCTGCCTACACCAACGGCGAGGATATGAGCCGTTGCGCGTTTCACCGCATCGTCGATTCAAGCCAGCAGATGATCAAGTTCTATGGCGAGATCGCCATGGGCGTGCCACCTACGGACCCATTCCTGTGGAGCGCCTGCTGGACGCTGGTGGATCCGAGCCGCGCGCCGGCCGGCAAGCACACCCTCATTTTCGACACGTTCGTGCCCAACTGGCTGGCGGACGGACGCCGTTGGGAAGACATCGGCGAAGACTACGCCCGCACCGTGCTGCTGCCGAAGCTGCAGCAGTACGCCCCGAACATCAACGACCGCACCATCCTCGGCATGTACGTGGAAACCAGGGAAAGCCTGGAAGCCGCCAACCGCTCGTTCGTGGACGGCACCACCAACGGCGGCGAGCGCATTGCCGCGCAGCTCGGTTACTTCCGTCCGTTTCCCGGCTACGCGCACTACCGATCACCGATCAAGAACCTCTACATGACCGGACCGCACTGCCACCCCGGCGGCGGCATCTCGGCCATGGGAACCATTACCGCCCGCGTGATGCTCGACGACCTCGGGTTGCGCGCGGCAGAGTTTTAACGGGAGCCCGCCATGAGCAAGACCTTCGACCGCATAGAGAAATACACAGCGCTGGTGATGCAGCCGCACGTGTTTGTCGCCAACGACCGCGACGGCATCAAGCGCAACCTGGACCGCGCACTCAACCTCATCGACTACGGTGTGGGCTACTTCTGGGAGCTGCCCACCCGGCTGGTGGTGTTCCCGGAGTACTTTCTGCAGGGTGTGACCACCCCAGGTAAAGGGGAACACGGCATCGATGACTTCATGAAGAAGGCCATCACCCTCGACGGCCCGGAGATGCAGGCGCTGGGCGCCAAGGCGAAAGAATACAACCTCTACATCGCCGGCGGCGGCGTCATCGAGAAGGTGCCCGAGTTTCCGGACCGGTGGTTCAACACCGCCTTCATCATCGGTCCGACCGGCGAGGTGGTGCTGCGCTACCACAAGTGGCACATCCCGGCGTCCATCGGCCTGGGCAGCAGCCCACACGACCTGTTCGATGAGTACACCAAGGTGTTCGGGGGCGGCATCGACACCCTGTTCCCGGTGATCGACACCGAGATCGGCAAACTCGGCACCATGACCTGCCACGACGGCTGCACGCCAGAAGTCTCTCGGGCGCTCGGCTACAACGGCTGCGAGATCATCTGCCACCCGGTGGCACTGCAGGAGGTGGAAGGCGTCTCCGAGCCCTGGGACTTCTGGATGTTCACCCGCCGAACGCGAGCACACGACAACATGTGCTACCTGCTCGGCTCTAACTGGGGCACGGTGGAGTACGACTACTACCCACGCGCCTTCTGCTCCGGCAACTCCTTCGCCATAGACTACACCGGCATGGTGCTGCGCCACATGCCCTACCCGGAGGAGCAGGTGCTGGCGGTGACCATCGACATCGAGTCGCTGCGCGAGCATCGCTCCCGCTGCAACCACAACACCTGGGTAGACCTGCGCACCGAAGGTTTCCGGCAGATCTACGACAAACCCATCTACCCGCCGAACCAGTTCCCGCCGGGCCGCCCGCCGCGAAATCTGGCCGATAAGATGGGGCCGGTAAAGGAAGTGTTCCAGGAACTGTACGGACGCGGCCAGTTCACGCCGCCGAGCGGACGGTCGGTGGACGACATGGCCAACATCCACGCCGAGCGGGTCGCCCGGGCCCAGGACATCGGCACGCTGCGCAGGGACTGAACCATGAAAGTCGTCAGCCCCCTGGCAAACCTCGACATGTACGTGGGCGGTGTGCGCGTGCAGGACGGGCAGCTGCTCATCGAAAGCGCTGAGGAAAGCACCATGCCGGCCGAAGTGTTTATCAGCCCACAGGACGTGCGCGCCTTCCTGCGCGCGCTGCTCACCAGCCCGCGCGGGTTGGTGTGGGCACTCACCAGCGTGTTTCGTCCGGCCACCTCCACCACGAAACAGGTCAACCGCCTGCAGGACCCTCTCAACAAGCCCTGGTGACGCCCAGAAGGTGCATTGCGCCGGAATGGTGATCCATTCTGGCGCTTGCGCCCCAAAATCGTGCACCAATCGAGGCTCAGCCGCCCCGCAACCGCGCAAAATGCCGCAGAACTACCCGCCCCAACACCTGGCACGCTCATTGCAACTCTTAGAGTGAAGGCCGCGAAGGCCGTAGCTTCCAGGAGGCGCCACAGACAACACCAGACTCTCCCAAAAGGGCGGCAACATCTCCCCTTGATTCCTACTCCACAGCCGCCCACGGGCCGGGACGAGCCACAGCTCGCCCCGGCCTCTCCCTATTCTGACATTTTCTCAAACACAAAACGTTCTGGTACTTGTTTCTCCCCGCACACATCAGTTGGCACGCAATCTGCATTGTAGCGTGCAGGCTGGATAGACGATTACCAATACTCTTGAAAAACAAAAGGAGAAACACATGAAATCCAAGCTGATACTGGGGACGATTCTGACTGTGAGTTGCAGCATGGCTGCCGCTGCCGAGTTTGCGGCCAACGTGGCTTACACGACTGACTATCGATTCCGGGGCATCTCTCAGGGCGATCGCTCTCAAGCTATTCAGGGCGGTTTCGACCTGGGCTTCGAGAACGGTTTCTATGTCGGAACCTGGGCATCGAACGTCACCTTCTCAGGCGCTGGCATCGAGGTGGACTACTACGCCGGCTACAGCGCCGACATCAACGACAACTCCGCGTTTGACATAGGACTCCTCTGGTACAACTACCCGGAAGACGATGCCGACCCGGATCTGGACTACTACGAGATCTACGGCAGCTACACCTATCGGGACTTCACCATCGGGCTGAATTACTCGCCGGATTATTTCGCTGAGACCGACAAGTTCTGGTACGTCTATGCGAACTACAGCGTCGGCCTCGGCGAGAACTTCTCGCTCGATCTGCACCTCGGAGCCAACATCTTCGACGACGACACCGCAGGTGCTGCATTCGGCATCGGTGAAGCGCCGTCCTTCGAAGATCAGTATCTGGACTACAGCGTTGGCGTAAGCACGTCAGCCGTCGGCCTTGATCTGTCGCTTGCCTGGATGGGCACCGACCTCGACGACGATGAGTGCTTCGGCGGTACCAAGCTTTGCGAAGACGCCGCGGTGCTGACGATCTCCAAGGAGTTTTGAGATGAAGCTGGTCAGCGCGGTTATCAAACCGTTCAAACTCGATGATGTGCGAGCGGCGCTGTCGGAGATCGGTGTACAGGGCATGACAGTCACCGAAGTGAAAGGCTTCGGTCGGCAGAAAGGCCATACCGAGCTTTACCGGGGCGCCGAGTACACCGTGGACTTCCTGCCCAAGGTCAAAGTCGAGGTCGCCCTCGCCGAAGACCAGCTGGACAGCGCCGTCGAAGCCATCAGCAAGGCGGCCAACACCGGCAAGGTCGGCGACGGGAAGATATTCGTCACCACGCTCGACAACGCGATTCGCATTCGCACCGGCGAAGCCGGTGCTGATGCGCTCTAACAGGAGACCAACGTGGAAGATCTGATTCAAACCAACTACGCCCTCGACACCTTTTACTTCCTGGTGATGGGCGTGCTCGTGATGTTCATGGCGCCAGGCTTTGCCATGCTCGAGGCCGGCCTCGTGCGCTCGAAGAACACCACGGAGATTCTCACGAAGAACGTGGCGCTGTTCTCCATTGCCTGCATCATGTATCTGCTCTGCGGCTACGCGATCATGTATCCGGGTGAAGCAGGCGCCGGCGGCTGGCTGCCGGTGCTCGGCAGCCTCATCGGCGATGAGAACACCACGGAGGCCGTGCTTGCCTCCGGCGGCGACACTTACTACTCGGCCCGGTCCGACTACTTCTTCCAGGTGGTGTTCGTGGCAACCGCCATGTCCATCGTCTCAGGTGCTGTAGCGGAGCGCATGAAGCTGTGGGCGTTCCTGGCATTCGCCGTGGTGATGACCGGCTTCATCTACCCGGTGCAGGGCTTCTGGAAGTGGGGCGGCGGCGGTCTCGATGCGCTGGGCTTCCAGGACTTCGCAGGCTCCGGCGTGGTGCACATGTGCGGCGCTGCGGCGGCACTTGCCGGTGTCATCCTGCTCGGCGCACGCAAGGGCAAGTACGGCGCCAACGGCCAGGTGAACGCCATACCCGGCGCCAACATGCCGCTAGCGACGCTCGGCATGTTCATCCTCTGGTTCGGCTGGTTCGGCTTCAACGGCGGCAGCGAGCTGAAGGTGAGCAACGTCGACGAAGCCAATGCGGTGGCGCAGGTATTCGTAAACACCAACATCGCGGCTTGTGGCGGTCTCATGGCTGCGCTGATCCTCGCTCGCGTGATGTTCGGCAAGGCAGACCTGACCATGGCACTCAACGGCGCCCTGGCTGGCCTCGTATCGATCACCGCCGAACCGCTCGCGGGTTCAGCCGTGGCCTCGATGCTGATCGGCGCTGTTGGCGGCGTGCTGGTGGTGCTGTCCATCATCGCCCTCGACAAGCTGAAGCTCGACGATCCGGTGGGCGCGATCTCCGTGCACGGCACCTGCGGTATCTGGGGTCTGCTGGCGGTGTGTCTCACCAATGCAGATGCAACGCTTGGTGCTCAGATTGCTGGTATCGCTGCGATCTTCGCCTGGACCTTCGCGATGAGCCTCATCGTCTGGTTCGTGCTGAAGATGGCCATGGGCCTGCGCATCAGCGAAGAGGAAGAGTACGAGGGTGCCGACGCGTCCGAGTGCGGCGTGGAAGCGTACCCGGAGTTCGTCAACAACTAGCTCTCGTCTTGAAAAACGATTCTGGCGAATCGTTTTTCACCCGCAGCACGTCCGTGTGCTGCGGGACCCCACGCTAGATCAATCACTCCCGTGATTGATCTGCGCTTCGCCATCCCTGGCGAGAAGCTAGCCACAGCTTGTCTATCGACAAGCTGTCGCGAGCCCAAGCAGTACGGGCGTTCACATGGAAGTGAACGCCCGAGCCCTCCTCCCCTTCAGCTCGCCACTCGACGAGCAAACGCACACACCGACCCGAGGCTCTCCGCAAACACTTCAGGCAGCACATCCGGCATCATCAGGTCACCAGCGTGTGGCGTGCCAAGCGCCGTGCGGGCAGCCACCGATACTCCTGCCGCCATCAGCTTGCGATAGAACGCGAGCCCCTCATCGCGCAGCGGATCGAGTTCGTTCACTGAGATCACATGCGCTGGCAACCCGGCGAGCATCTCTTCATTCGCCGCAAGCGGCCAGGCCAGCGGATCATCCGAATGCCCACCATCAGGGTCGTAGACCCGCACCAGCGGAACCATGGTTGCGCAACTCAAGGTGTAGCCGTCGTTCTCTCGCAGGGAGAGTAGCTCCGCCGGCGGCTGCGCATAGGCGCCGGAGATGTAGGGGCAGAAGGCATAGACGCCATCGATCGCATCCAGCCAGCCTTCCGCTTTGGCCTTGAGCGTTGTGGCAATGCACAGATTGCCGCCACCGGACTCTCCAGAGATGACGATGCCGGAAATGTTCAACGCCCCGCGGTTGGCATGCACCCAGCGGGTGGCAGCAGCGCAATCGTTCAGCCCGGCAGGAAACGGATGGTTGCCGAGTTTGCCGCCGCCGTTGCGAAACTCCACACCCACTACCACGAGACCAGCGTCCGCCAGCGCGTCCCGCCAGCGCACGAATACGGGATCAGCCGCCGTCATCAGCACCATGCCGCCGCCGTGAGTGTGCACGATGCACGGGACCGGGCCACTTTGCTG
>JAUILW010001009.1 GCA_030432795.1 Gammaproteobacteria bacterium | reverse complement strand
GCGTCGCCACCGGGCGGCACATTGCCGCAGCGCTGGCCATGGGTGCTCAGGGGGTGTGGTTGGGCACTGCGTGGCTGCTCTCGGAAGAGCACCAGGCACATCTGCACCCGGTGAATGCGCAAAAGCTCATGCAGGCTGGCAGTGGTGACACGGTGATCACCCGATCCGAAAGCGGCAAGACCTTCCGCCAGATCCGCACCGGCTGGAGCCAGGAGTGGGAGGCCGAAGGCGCCCCCGAACCCCTGAAGATGCCCTATCAGGATGTGCTCGTTGGCGACCTGCTGGGCGCCATCGAAGAGCACGACATCGAGCCCCTTATCCACTCTGGCGCCGGCCAGAGTGTTGGCTATTTCGACCGCATTCGGCCTGTGGCCGACATTATGGCGGAGCTGGTGGAAGACGCGGAAAGAGCCCTGGAGGCGCAGTCCCGTTTTCTCAGGTGAGAATCTGCTCCACGCAGCGCTCCGGCACTTCCATGGGCAGCAGGTGCCCGCCTTCCAGCTCAACATAGGCGCCCTGTGAAAACAGGCGGATCAACGCACTGAAAAACTCGCCGGAGAAGTGCCCCCTGGTGGCCCGCACCAGCCGCACGGGCACCTGGATGCGCGGGGCGAAGTGCACCGGGCTGAGCGCGCCGGTGGTGGCAAAAATGTGCGCTTCAACTGCTGGGTCGCACTTCAGGCGCACGCCGCCGTCCGCGGTGTCGGCAAAGCCCCACTGCAGGTAGAGGTCGAACGCTTCGGGCAGCCAGTCGGCGAACATGGCTTTTCCTTCCCAGGATGCGCGCAGCGCTTGCCGCGACGGCCATTGCGTGCGGCGTCGCAGGGTCATCTCTACCAGCTGATCACGACGCCCTGCATCGTCGGGAGGCGGGGGCAAGCCCACAGCGGCACAGATCTCCGCTGTTGGGTGAATCGGTGGATCGAGCATGACGATGCGCTCGAACAAGCCGCCCTGCACACCCTCTGCGGCGGCGGTAACCACGCCGCCGAAGGAACTGCCGACACCGATGGCCAGTCGCTCCACGCCGTGCGCTGCCGCGATGGCGCGTGCTACGTGCGCCACGTCTTCCACAAAGCACGACCACTCAGCCGCTTCCGGCACCTGGCACGGCGCGGAATCGCCGTGCCCTCGCGCGTCCATGGCGTA
>JAUILW010000213.1 GCA_030432795.1 Gammaproteobacteria bacterium | reverse complement strand
ACCTCCGGGCGGCAGCGCAGCGTCCACTCACCGGACTCGGTGCGCTCGAGGCCGTGCACGCAGTAGTCGTCGAATATGCGTGGATGAAACAGCGGAAACGCACTCTTACCGCCAAGACGCGCTTTCATATCCTCCGGCGAAGCGAAGGTGCTGCGACGCTTGCTCGCCGGGTGCGCTCCCTCCGGCCAAACCACCGGCGGGGCTGCGTAATCAGCCCGCGCCGCAACCACCGGATCGAGCAGGATGAGGCTGGCAAAGGCGCCGCTCACAGCGGCGCCCTGAATCATCGCGTGGGCGCCCATGGAATGGCCAATTCCGATGAGGTCTGAGAGCCCGAGCTCCGCAACAAACGCTGCCAGGTCTTCGCCGAATGTGCGCCAGTGTTCCACCGGTACCGGGTCGCTGCGTCCGTGCCCGCGCTGTTCGAGTGCAATGATGTGATGCTCGGGAAACGCCTCGGCGTGGTAGTCCCACACGCGACCGTGAAATCCCGTGGCATGCACGAACAGGAGCGTGGGAAGGTCGTCACGGCAGGCGCCGCGCTCGAAGTACGCCAGGCGCACACCGTTGACGTGGGTGTATTTCAGTTGCGGCTGCAAGGTAGTGGACTGCTGATGCTGCGGGGCGCGGATTATAGCGTGATGTGCGCCTGCGCACCGAGGCCGAGAATCGCTTCACCGCGACGCGCATCCCCGGTCAGGCTTTCGAACTTGGCAAGCAGTTGCCGCTCCTGGCGATCCAGGTCCCGCTCCGGCACATTGGTGTCATGCCAGGCCTCATATTCCCCCCCATCGCTGCAGGACAGCGTTACCCGCGTTTGCATGGTTGTCAGCGACGGGTCGGTTTGCACCGTCACCTGGCGCAGGGTGCGCTGCACATCCTCGCGACGGATGACTGCATCGACAAACACCTGCGGGTTCGCCGTGTCGATACCGAGCAGCGCCATGGCCGCCGTGCAGCGCAGGCTGAACTTGCCCTCGAGGCCCGTGTCGGGTTCCGGAATGCCGCACACATCGAGAATGTCCGGATGCACCATGAGGGTCACACCCTCTACCTGGTCTGGCGGCGCCGCGTGCCGCAACCCACGCACCCCCTCGATGGCCGCATGCGTGAGATGACACGCCGCGTGGTGTTTGAACAGCGTCTCGGCGATCAACCAGCGATCCGCCACCGCGTTCACGCGCTCGTCATAGGCACGGCCCGTTGCTGCCGCCTGCAGATAGCCCTGATTGCCGAACACCGCATCCGGGTTAGCGGTGAATCCGCGCGCCGCCAGGCGCGCCGAGGCGAGTCCGGATGCCGCCGCGAGGCCGGCATGGTAGGGCTTGGTCATGGTGCCGAAGTTGGCCTTTACGCCGGAAGCGCGGGATGCCGCCAACCCCATGGCGACCGCGTACTGAGCGCCATCGGCCCGCAGCAGGTGCGACACCGCCGCCGCGGCGCCAAACGTGCCGAACGTTGCCGTGGTATGCCACCCGCGGTTGTAGTGCTCGGTGCCGATCGCGCGACCCACGCGGCCTTCGATCTCCACCCCCACGACGAAGGCCGTGATGAGATCGGCACCGGATGCGCCGAGCATCTCCGCCGCCGCGAGCGCCGCCGGCAACACGGGTGCGGTGGCGTGGCAGCCCACCGCCGGGTTGGTGTCGTCGTAGTCCAGCGCATGGCCGCTGGCGCCGTTCAGCAGCGCTGCGGTCTCCGCATCCGACCGCTTGTCAACGCCCAGAACACGGCAGCCTCCCTCCCGATGGGCGTACTCGGCGCGCAACAATTCCGCCAACGGCTCCCGACTGCCCGCCAGTGCGCAACCCGTCCAGTCGACTATGCAGTGGAGCGCCACACGCCGCACATCATCCGGCAGATCCTCATACGTCAGGCCGCCAAACCGCTCCCATGCTTCGAGGTAGTTCATGCCCGCGCCTCCTACTTGCCGAGTATGCGGTCGGAGATGATGCGCTGCATGATCTCGGACGTGCCCTCGAAGATCTTCGTCAGCCGCGCATCGCGCCAGTAGCGCTCCACCGGGTAGTGGGTGGTGTAGCCGGCGCCGCCCAGGATCTGCAGCGCCTCGGAGGTGACCCGCTCCGCCATCTCCGCCGCAAAGTACTTCACCATGGCGGCCTCCTTGTCGCAGCGGCGCCCGGAGTCGATCTCGCTGCACACGTAGTACATGAGCTGACGCGCCGCTTCGATCTCCGTCGCCATGGTGGCGATCTTGAAGCGAATCGCCTGAAACTTGGCGATGGGCTGGCCAAACTGCTCGCGCTCCGCGGCGTAGGCCACGGCAACCTGCAGCGCGCCCTCCGCCGCGCCGATAGAGCGGGCGGCGGTGTGCGCCCGCGCCACTTCCAGGCCCTGCTGGATGCCGACGAAGCCGCCGCTCATGCCCGGCGCCCCACGGCGTGCCTCCGGGGGAGACTCGATGTTGGGCGCGCGCACCTCGTCGAAGTGCAGCTCCCAGGTCTTCCAACCGTGGTAGCCGATCTTCGGGATAGGGCTGCCGGTGACGCCGGCCGGCAGCTCACCGCGCGGCTTCTCCACGCTGATACTCTTCATGCCTGCCTGGCGTGCATCATCGTCGGTGTCGATGCGGCAGATGACGCTGATGAAATCCGCACCGTCCGCAAACGTGCACCAGTACTTATTGCCGCTGATCACCCATTCATCGCCGTCGAGCCGGGCGCGGCAGCGTACCCCCGCCATGTCGGAACCGGCGCTGGGCTCGGACATGGCGAACGCGCCGAGGTAGTCGCCTGCCGCCATGCGCGCGATCTTCTCGTCCCGCTGCGCGCCCCAGCCGGGTATGGAGCGGTAGAAGCCGTTGCCGCGAGCGATGATGGAGGCCACGCTCATCCAGCCGCGCGCCAGTTCCTCCGCCACCAGGCAGTACTCGAACACGCCGAGTCCGAGACCGCCGAGCTCCTCCGGAATGAGAATGCCGAAGTAGCCAAGCTGGCCCATCTTCTCGATCAACTCCCGGGGGATGAGGCCTTGCTCCGGATCGAGCCGATTGGCCACCGGCAGAACCTCGTTGGCGGTGAACTCCCGCGCCGTCTGCTGGATGAGCTTGCGCTCCTCGGAAAAATAACCGTCTGTCATGGCCCCCTCCGCGCGTCTCCTCCTTTGCAGGATCAGTATAATGGGGAGTTTTGCGTCGTCGGGATACCCATTGTGAATCTTGCGCTGAGTCGAACGCTGCTCCTGCTGTGCCTGCCCTGCTCGCTCACGGCCGCACCGCTGAAGGAGACCGGTCGCCTGGACGATATCCCCATGCACTACGTGACAGTGCAGCCCGTACAGGACGCAGACGTCGCAATCCAACTCGACGGCATCATCGACGAACCCCTGTGGCAGAGCGTACCTGCCCACGACGAGATGCTCGTTTCCATGCCCGGCACAGGTGCGAAGGCAGACTGGCCCACCGAGGTGCGCATGCTGCCCACAGAGCGCGGCCTGTACGTCAGCGCCATCATGAAGCAGCCGCGGGATTCCCTGATCCGCCGCCTGACCAACCGCGATGAATTCATCGACCGAGACAACTTCGGCATCACCATTGACGCCACCGGCAACGGCACCTTCGCCTACTGGTTCATCGTCGCGCTCGGCGGCTCGCTGATGGACGGCAAGGTGCTGCCGGAACGGCGCTACAGCAACGACTGGGACGGCCCGTGGACCGCGCGCACGGCCGAACTCGACGACGGCTGGTCAGTCGAACTGTTCCTGCCCTGGTCGATGATGGCGCTGCCGAACGTGCCGGGCGATCGCGAGATCGGCTTTGCCATCTCCCGCACGGTGTCGTTCACCAACGAGCGCTACCAGTGGCCCGGCCACTCACAGGCCTCACCGCAATTCGTCACCGCACTGAACACGCTAAACGTTGGCCATGTGGAACCGCGGCGGCAACGGGAGATCATTCCGTACGTGTCGGCCACCAGCGACGGCGTGCGCAACGAAGACGAGGTGCGCATCGGCGCAGACCTGATCTGGAAACCGTCGCCGGCATTCGAGGTATCCGCCGCGCTCAACCCCGACTTCGGCGCGGTGGAAGCGGACGACGTAGTGCTCAACCTTACCGCGCTGGAAACCTTCTTTCCCGAAAAACGCTTGTTCTTCCTGGAAGGCAACGAGGTGTTCGAAACCACCACCCGTTCCAGCAGCGGCAACAACATGCGCATCTACAACGCCGAGGATTTCCGCACCACCTCCCGCCGCGTGTTTACCACCGACTACCAGCCGGCGCCCATATCGCTCATCAACACCCGCCGCATCGGCGGCACGGCCACACAGATGCGCACCAATGAGCCTTTGCGCCGCGGTGAGCGGGAACGGCCAACGGATCTTCTGGGTGCGGCCAAGGTCACCGGCTCCGCAGGTGCCGTGCGCTACGGCGTGCTCGGCGCCTTCGAAGACGAGGTGGAGTGGATTGCCGAGGACGGCCGCACGCTGCGCGACGACGGCCGCGACTTCAGCGTGGTCCGGGCCGTGTACGAGTCCAGCGGCCGCAACCGCTTCAGCGCTGGTTATTTCGGCAGCCTCGTGACTGGCCCCGCCTACGATGCACAGGTGCACGCCGCAGATCTGCACTACAGCTCCGCCGACGGGCGTTACGGTGCCGACCTGCAGTGGCTGACGAGCGACGTGGACGATGTACGCGGCGACGGCGCCCTGCTCGATCTTTCCTACCGTCCGGACAGCCGCAACCGACACACCCTGCGCTTCGACTACTTCGACGAACGGGTGAACATCAACGATCTCGGCTTCCTTGCCCGCAACGATTACCAGGCGGCCCAGTACACCTACACCTACGTCCGTGAAGGCGGCTTCGGTCCGATGCTCGCCAACCGCGGCGGTGTCACCGTCGATCAACGCTACAACGTCAGCTCCGGCCAGGTGGTGGAAAGCGGCATCTACTGGCGCAACACGGCAATCTGGCCTGGGCGCAACACCGTGCGCACCGCGCTAGCCTGGTTTCCGGAACGCTACGAAGACATCGACACGCGCGGCAACGGCGCCTACCGCACGCATGACGGTATGTGGTGGGACGTGCTCCTTGCCACCGACTCCAGCAAACCGCTGGAGTACTCATTCGGCATCGGCGGCTGGTCGGAACACCTGGGTGACTGGACCTGGCAGAGCAAGTTCGGCGTCACATGGCGGCCAACGGCCAGTTTTACCGCCGCGCTGGATCTCACCTACCGCGCCCGCGACGGCTGGCTGGTGTACCAGGGCGGACGCAACTTCGGCGCCTATCACGGCACCGAGTGGCAGCCGCGCATGAACGTCACCTGGTTTATCAACTCCGCCCACCAGGTGCGTTTCAGCCTGCAGTGGGCGGGGGTGAAGGCTGACGAGCGCGGCTTCTTCGCCGTGCCGGATCGCGATGGCGACCTGATCCCCGCCGCGCGCACGCTGGCAGATCATGATTTCCGCGTGAGCCTGCTCACCGCGCAGCTGCGCTACCGCTGGGAGATTGCGCCGCTGACGGACCTGTTCGTCGTGTACAACCGCGGCAACAACACGCTCACCCGCACCCACGAGCCGTTTGACGACCTATTCACCGACGCCTTCGACGACCCGCTGGTGGACTTGTTCATCATCAAGCTACGCTACCGCTTCGCCAACTGAGGAGCCGCCATGAGCCGCATGCAGAGAAGAACCCTGGCCTCACTCACCGATGCACAGCGCGAGGTGTTCGACTTCATCGTCGCCAACCGGCCCATCAAACCGGCGGATGGCCACATTGGCGGCCCGTTCGACATCTGGCTCGCCAACCCGAAGATGGCAAAGCTGCTGGTGGAACTCGGCGGCCTGTTCCGCTTCGAGAGCAGCGTGGATCGGCGGTACATCGAGCTTGTGATCCTCGTCACCGGCGCGCATTGGCAGGCGCAGTTCGAGTGGTATGCGCACGAACCCATGGCGCGCAAGGCCGGCGTGCCGGACAACGTGATTGCATCCGTTCACGCAGGTGAGACGCCGCACCTCGAAGACGCCGGCGACAAAGCCGCCTGGGCGCTCGCCCAGGAGTTGCACAACACCCATCAGATCAGCGACGCCACCTACGCCGCCGCCGTGGCCGCCTTCGGCGAGCAGGGCGTGGCGGAGCTTGTCAGCCTGGCCGGTTTCTACAGCCTCGTGTCCATGACGCTGAACGGCTTCCG
>JAUILW010000212.1 GCA_030432795.1 Gammaproteobacteria bacterium | reverse complement strand
GCGCAGCTCTCCCGCCAGGAAGGCTGCAAGCTCAACGATGTGTTTCTCGCACTGGTCAGCGGTGCGCTCGGCGTCAACGAAAGCACGCCACTGCATGGCTTGTGCAGCGTCGCCCTGCCAACCACGACGCGGCTGGAGAAGGCCACTAACGCAACCGCTTCGATTCGTGTGGATCTGGCAAGCACCGTCGCTGATCCGCTACAACGTTTGCGCCTGATCGCGCAGCACAGCACCGAAGCCAAGTCCCAGGTACGTGGCCTTGGCGAGATCGCCGGCTGGAATCCGGAGGTGCCTGGCCTCAGCGCGGCGCTCACGGCCATGCTGCGCATCGGCGAACGCACCGGCCTCGACCGGCATACGCGCTGGCCCTTCCACGTCGTGCTTTCAAACGTGCGTGGACCTGTTGACGCTCCGACGCTTGCCGGTGCCAGGCTCGAGGCTTCTTACTTCCTGTCCATGCTGTTCCACGGCCTCGGGCTTGCCGTAGCCTGCTTCAGCGTCGGCGAGCACTTGAACATCAGCATTACTGCCTGCCCGCGTGCCGCTCCCACGCAGAGCGCGTTGCGCGAGGCGTTTGCGGATGCTTACGAGGCGCTCGCCCGGTGCGTCAGAACACGCATGCCTGAGCCGAGGTGAGTTCCCAACCGAGGTCGTCCACCGCGAAGGTGCCCTCCAGCTGGCCGGTGAGCCCACCCGCAGCCACCCACGACGTCATACCGGTGGTGAACTCACCGGTGTAGGCATGATCGACCCTCGCCGGGCGGATCGACGTGTTCTGCCAGTCAAACAGAAAGTAGGAACACACGTAGTACGCCTCGCCGGAAGGGGCGATCTTTGTACCCAGCATAGGCATTCGGAAAATTTCCTGCATCGCCGGGTAATTCGGTAGCGTTACCCGGGCCTGGCTATCGGTCAGCCAGGGGCCACTGCCCGTCATGCTGGCCTGGAATCGATCGGCGCCGAGGCGCTGTATGTTCAACGTATCCACCGTCGCCGAACCGAGGTTGATGGTCGCCTCACTGAACGTCGCGAGCTCCTTGCGATAGCCGAAGAACCAGTTGCCGCCGGTGACGCCATCAAGCCAGTCCAGATACATGCCCACCACATAGTTGTGCATGGGACCTGTGCCGTCCTTCTGCACGAAGGGAATGAACAGGATCAGCTCGTTGTATCCACCGGGGAAGGTCATCTGGAACCCGCCCGGCAGCGTCCATGTGAGGTTGGTCTGATCGCCGAAGATCAGTGCCACCGGGTGCTGTGCTGGTTGCTCTGAGTTCGCTGCAAGTTTTAGATCATCCGGCAACACGTCATCCACGACGGTGCGCGTCAGATTGGTGAACACGATATGGCCGTCGTAATCGGTGCTGCCACCAATGTCCGGCTGCGAGCCGGCATCGTGGTAGCTGCCGTTGACGTCGTCCGGGCCGATGAAGTCGGCGTTCGACGTGGATTTGGGAACAAGCGGAAGGGTGTTGAGGCAGCAACCGCCCGCCGCAAGCGCGCAGAGGACCACCGCAAAGCGGAACTGGTAACGCATTCGAGCCTCCTGATCGATGTGCGCGGCTCAGTGTCCTGCGGGTTGCTATGGCTTGTCAAAGCAGGCCCTGCCGCCTGCGCCAGGCGTTGCGAAATATGTCGCAGCAGGTAAGCTGGTTCACACAACAGGCTTTGCTCCTCTGCGGACCGGAAGATCCCTCTGCACGTGTGGGGTCTCCTATCACGTCAAAGAGGATCACTACGTATGCAGATCGCCAACAACACCGTCGTTTCCATTCACTACACGTTACGCGACGACACGGGCAGCGAGCTCGACTCCTCCATCGGCGGTGAACCGCTGGTATACCTGCACGGCGCCGGCAACATCATCAGCGGCCTGGAAGCGGAGCTTTCCGGCATGCAGGCCGGCGATGATTTCACCGCCGTCATTCCTCCGGCAGAAGCCTACGGCGAGACAGACCCGCAGCTCGTGCAGGAGGTGCCCCTCGACGCGCTCGCCGGCATCGACAACATACGTCCCGGCATGCGTCTGCAGGGTCAGTCCAGCGACGGTCAATCGCAGGTTCTGACCGTCACCGCAGTCGGCGAGGATACAGCCACACTCGACGCCAACCACATCCTGGCAGGCATGACGCTGCACTTCGAAGGCTCCGTGGCGGAGGTACGCGCCGCCACCGCCGAAGAGATCGAGCACGGCCACGTGCATGGTTGATCTGGCGCGCCGCTGCAGGTGGACCGGTGTGACCCTGATGCTCACCCTGGCACTCACTGTGCTACCGGCCTTCGCCAACAACGAAGCGCAGGGGGCGCCAACCTACGCCCAGCGTATGGGCTGGGGTGCCGCGGATCGCGTGCTGATCCTGCACGTGGACGACGCCGGCATGTCCGCGGAGTCCAATCAAGGCACCATCCGCGCAATCGAGGACGGCGTGGCCAACTCGTTCAGCGTGATGATGCCAACGCCCTGGGTGCCGGAGATCGTGCGCTACATAAAAGCATCCAACGCGGATGCAGGGCTGCACCTCACCCTCAACGCCGAGTGGCAGCACTACCGCTGGGGCCCGCTGGCGGGGCAGCCCACCGTGCCTGGGCTGGTGGATTCCGAAGGCGCCATGTGGCGGTCGGTGCAGGAAGTGGTGGCACACGCCAGCGCCGAAGAAGTGGCCACGGAGATCCGCGCCCAGCTCGAGCGCGCACGCCGCATGGGCTTTGCGCCCACCCACCTGGACTCGCACATGGGCACGCTGTTCGCCCGCCCAGACTACCTGGCGGCATACGTGAAGCTCGGCCTGGAAGCCGGTATTCCCATCATGTTTCCTGGCGGCCACAACACGCTGGCGCGCGCGCTGTACGGAGAGCAGGCGGGGGACGAGGCGGTGCGTACCGGCGAAATGCTCTGGCAGCACGGCCTGCCCGTGCTCGATGACCTGCACAACACGAGCTACGGCTGGCCGCGAGAGGAGAAGATCGACCGCTATGTCGAAGCTGTACGGGCGCTACAGCCGGGCGTGACGATGATGATCATGCACTGCGCCGCACCCAGCGACGGCTTCGCCCACATCACCGACTCCGCTCCCAGCCGCTACGGCGACCTGGAAGCCATGCTGTCCGCGGAGCTGGCCGCCGCCATCGCCGAGGAGGGCATCATCCTCACCACCTGGCGGGAGCTCGGTAAACGCGCCGCGACAGGCCACGGAAATCACGTAGGGTCGAAACGCGCGCCGTAACGCTACGATCTCGAAGTCTGAAGTTCGAGATAACCGCTCGTGTCTGCCCAACACCAGTTCGATGCCAACCTGCTGCGCGCCTACGACGTCAACGGCCCGCGCTACACCTCCTATCCCACGGCGTTGCAGTTCAGCGAGGCATTCCCCGTGGCAGCCTACGGCGAGGCGGTGCGTGCCCTGCCCCCGCAAGCACCGATCTCGCTCTACATGCACGTACCGTTCTGCGACACCATCTGCTACTACTGTGCCTGCAACAAGATCATCACCAACAATCGGGCGCACGCCGAGCGCTACCTCACAAGGTTGTGCGCGGAGATGGCGCTGCACCGGGCGAACCTCTGCAACGACCACGTGGTGGAGCAATTGCACTTCGGCGGCGGCACGCCCACATACCTCAGCAACGCGCAGTTCGAAACACTGTTCGACGCACTTCACTCGAACTTCAATCTGCACGACGGCCCGGGCCGCGACTACTCCATCGAGATCGATCCGCGCACGGTCGATCCGCAGCGCATCGCCTTTCTCGCCGGGCTCGGGCTCAATCGCCTGAGTTTAGGCATCCAGGACTTCGATCCACACGTGCAGCGCGCCGTCAATCGCCTGCAGAGCGAGGCGGATACGGCCGCAGTGATGGAGGCCGCGCGTGCCAACGGCTTTGGCTCCATCAGCGTGGATCTCATCTACGGGCTGCCGCTGCAGACCCCGGAGCGCTTTCGCGCCACCCTGCAGCGGGTGGTGCGCCTGGCTCCGGACCGGTTGTCCATCTACAGCTACGCGCACCTGCCACAACGCTTCAAGACACAGCGACAGATTCGCGATGCCGACGTGCCTGGCCCAGACACCAAACTCTCGCTGCTCACCACAGCCATCGACACGCTCACCGATGCCGGCTACGTGTATATCGGCATGGACCACTTCGCCCGCCCCGGCGACCCGCTCACCCGCGCGCAGGCCAGCGGAACCCTGCACCGCAATTTCCAGGGTTACACCACCCACGGGCAGTGCGACCTGATCGGTATGGGTGTGAGCGCCATCAGCGCCGTGGATGGCGTGTACTGCCAGAACGCCAAAACGCTGGACGCCTACAACGCCTGCGTGGACACGGGCACGCTGCCCATCGATCGGGGCATCGTCCTCAGCGCCGACGACGTCGTGGTGCGCGATGCCATCCAGACGCTGATGTGCAGCTTCGAACTCGACATCGCAGCCTTTGAGGCGCGTCATGGCATTCATTTCCAGGAGTACTTCGCAGATGCCTTGAGGCAGCTTGCGAACATGGCAGAAGATGGATTGGTAACCATCGAACCGCACGCCATCCACGTCACCGGTAAAGGCCGATTCCTGATCCGCAACATCTGCATGTGCTTCGACCGATACCTACCCGCGGCCAGCGAACGACGCTTCTCGCGAGCCATCTGAAGGCGTAACCTGCCCGAAGTAACAGACTGGGGCATCGATATGGCATGGCAGACACGCCTTGAACTGGCCGCCGCGAGCAACGACATCGCCGGCGCCGAAGCGGTGCTCGAGCAGGTGCAGGGCACTGCCTATCGCGACCTGCGCGGCCGCGACAACCTGCCATTTCTGGCGCTGGTCACCGCCATCACCGACCGCCCTGCGCTGCTCGCCGCCATCGCCGATGTCGGCCTGTACCTGGTGTGCCGGCGCACCATCAAGCCCGGCATGCCTGAAGCCGTGGCGCTGTTTCCCATGCTGGCGCACCCTGAGCGCGGCCACGATGCGAGCGACGCGCACTGGCGCGACCAGCACGCACCGCTGGCGCTCGAGCATCATCCCCACATGACCGCCTACGATCAGCTGAGCGTGGTACATCGCTTCTCCGGCCCCGAGATCGATGGTTTTGCCCTGTGCGGATTCCAGTCGGTGGAGGATCTGCGCGAGCGCTTCTACGTCAGCGACGAAGGGGTGCGCATCATCGGCGCGGACGTCGCCAAATTTGCCGACGTGAAGCGCTCGCCCAACCGGCTGATCGCCACACCGTTGCGCTCGGCACGCTGATGCATCTCGCGGCTTGCCGCAGGCAGCCGCTCACGGGTACATTCCAAAGCAGTCTGAGTGCATTGGAGCCGAACATTGAGCCTTGAAGCCTTTCGGAAGGAAACCCGCGAGTGGCTGGAAGCCAGCTGCCCGCAGAGTATGCGTAACAAGTCTGTGCACTTTGAGGAAGCGCACGAGGTGTACAGCACGGACGATGCGAAGCTCTGGCTCGAACGAGCAGCCGCCCGCGGCTACACCGCCCCCACCTGGGAAAAGAAGTACGGCGGCGCAGGCCTCGACCGCGAGCACGCGCAGGTTCTGGCGGAAGAGATGGCGGCGATTAAGGCGTTGCCGCCCGCCACAGGTATGGGCTTCGTGATGATCGGCCCAACGCTTCTGGAATTCGGCACCGAAGAGCAGAAGCTGCGCCACCTCCCGCGCATCACCAGCGGCGAGGTGGTGTGGTGCCAAGGCTACAGCGAGCCGGGTGCGGGGTCAGACCTGGCGAGCCTGCGCACGCGCGCCGAGCTCAAGGGCGACCACTTCGTGCTCAACGGCCAGAAAATCTGGACCACAGGTGCCACCCACGCCGACTGGATGTTTGCGCTGGTGCGCACCGACCCGGATGCGCCCAAGCATCAGGGCATCAGCTTCGTGCTACTCGACATGCACCAGGAAGGGGTGACGGTGAAGCCCATTGCGCTGATCTCCGGCTCATCGCCGTTCTGCGAGACGTTCTTCGACAACGCCATCGCGCTGAAAGAAGACCTCGTCGGCGAGTTGAACCAGGGCTGGACCGTGGGCAAACGCCTGCTGCAGTACGAGCGTTCCGGCGCCACCCGCGCAGCCGGGTCGTCGAAGAAAAAGAAACCCAGCAAGCAAGCCGCACCGAAGGCGCCACCGCTGGCGCGCCTGGCCAAACAGTACGCCGGCGAGGCCAA
>JAUILW010001008.1 GCA_030432795.1 Gammaproteobacteria bacterium | reverse complement strand
CCACCCTCTACACATCGCATGGTAGGCTCTGCAGCCTTTACGGATACCGCAAGCCAATGATTCGCCTGGTGGCTCTGGACATCGATGGAACGCTGCTGGCGCCCGGCGTGGACACGCTGGCGGTGCCTGACCCGGCAATGACCGAAGCCGTGCACAACCTGCACGAAGCCGGCATCGTCGTCGTTCTGGCCACCGGGCGGATGTACCCTGGCACGCTGCACATCGCCAAACACCTGAACATCAACCAACCTCTGATCTGCCAGCAGGGCGCGTCGGTGCACAACTTCGACGGCACGCTGCGGCACGGTTGCGCCATCGAACGGGACATCGCGCTGGAGCTCATTGACTACGCCGTAAACCACGGCTGGCCGCTGGCCTGGTTCGATTCCAGCCGCTATCTGGTCACGAGCGACTCGGAGGCCGCGCGTTACTTCGCCGATGTGTCTCAGGTCGAGATGGAGATTCACCCCGCGCCGCACGAATCTGGAATTCGCCCCACCGGCATCGACATCATCAGCACGCGAGAGACTTCGCCTCAGGTGCACGTGCTGCTCGAAGCCCGTTACGGGGCCAGGATCACGTTGCTGGACTTTCCCGGGGTAACCGCGGTGCATGCACCAGATGCAAGCAAGGGCAATGCGGTAACGCAGCTCGCCCGTGAGCTGGGTATCGCACTCGACGACGTACTGGCGATCGGCGACAGCGTCAACGATGTATCCATGCTGAGTGTGGCCGGGCACAGCGCCGCCCCTGCGCATTGTGATCGCTACGCGCGGGAGAGCGCGGACGAAATACTGTCCGGTGATGGCGTCACCGGCGTGATGGGCAAACTGCGTCAGCTGCTCGACACCGTCTGAATAAGCAGCGCGCTACACGTCCAGATTGACCAGTTGCGTGCCGAAGTTCGCGCCCGACAACACCTTCACCAACGCATCCGGCAGGCTGCCCACACCCTGCATCTGATCCTCAGCGTAGGTCAGCTTTCCTTCCTCGATCAGCGCTTGGAGGCGCGCGAAAATCTGCGGGAACCTGCTCTGAAAATTGAAGATATAGAATCCCTGCATGGTGGCCTGTTTGTACACCAGGTTGAAATACTTCGACGGGCCGTACCAATGCGCGTCTCCCTCGTACTGCGAGGTTGCGCCACAAAGCA
>JAUILW010001007.1 GCA_030432795.1 Gammaproteobacteria bacterium | reverse complement strand
GGAGCTGACGGGGGCCGCGATTGCGCTGTTCGCGATCTGGCTCGGTGCGCGGCGGGGCTCACAAAAGCCTTAGCGCCGCGGGTAAAACCTCAATCTCGAACTGCTGCTGCAATGGCTGCACTTCGCCGTCGAGCTGCGAGGCGAGCGGCGCGCTTGAATCGATCTGCACGCGCGTGATCGAGTGATGCGTGATTTCGTGCTCGCCCATGTGCGTGCCTTGCACAAGCTTTGGAAGTAGTCGCAGGATGCGCCTGCGCGTTACGGGTGCGGCTATCAGCAATTCGAGCAGGCCGTCGGCGTGCTGTGCCATGGGCGCAATGTGAAACATGCCGCCAACCCAGGGGCCGTTGCTGACGGCGACGAGCGTCAGCGGCGCATCCCAGACGATATCGTTGCAGCGAATAGTCATGGTCGGTGTTGCAACGCCTTTGGCCATAGCCCGAAAGATGCCCAGCAAGTACACGAGATCACCAATCGGCAGGCGGTACTCGCTCGCATAGCGCGTGACCGTGGCATCAAAACCGATGCCGGCACCGTTCGCGAAGAACCGTTCGTTCATGCGGCCTGCATCGATGCGGCGCGGGCTGGCGTTACTCGTGAGGCGATCGGCAAGCAGGCGCGTGGCCGTGACCCAGTCTGCTGGAATCTCGGCAGCCTTGGCAAAGTCGTTGCCGGTGCCAACGGGGATGACGCCGAAAGTGGCGTCGCTGCGGCTGCCCAGAATGCCGTTAACGGCTTCGTGTACGCTGCCGTCGCCACCGGCTATCAGCAAGGTGCGTGCGTCGCTGGCAAGCAGTGAGCGCACGAGGTTTTCGATATCGCCCGTGGCGTCGCTGATATGCAGTTCCGGTGTTACGCCAGCCTGTGCCAGCAGTTCGAGAATACGCGGCACGTGTTTCGCGGCGCGTCCGCGACCAGCCGTAGGGTTCACAATCAGGTGTGGCGTTTGCTGGTTCATCGGGTAACCGCGACGAGGCAACGCCCGATGCTACAATGCGGCGGATCAATGGTGCAAAACGCGAGACCTTACGGAACTGTGAATGCTTGAACTAGGGGCAAAGTTTTTGATCAGCTACCTTATCGGGTCGCTGATGGGCTCACTCATCATGGGGCGGCTGCGCGGTGGCGTGGATATCCGCACGATGGGCAGCGG
>JAUILW010001006.1 GCA_030432795.1 Gammaproteobacteria bacterium | reverse complement strand
GCGTGCGTGTGGGGCGCCGCAGTCGCGGGCGGGCTGTACGTCAGCAGCATCGTGTGGGCGGTCCGGTGGCTGTGGCAGGCGGTGGGGCTGTGACCGACCTGGAGCAGGCCCTGGCTGACCTGGCCGACGAACTGACTAAGGCCCTGCGGCTGCCACAGCTGCTAGACTGGCTGAACCGGCAGCTGGAGCGCTTCGACTTGCGAAGCTGGTAGGCGCACCCCATTGTGGGCGCCCCAGTTCAGATGGAGCTACCGACATGAACGCGAAGGTGGAGCAGAGAGCCCGGCGGATCGTCGCACTTCAGGGTGTGATGGGCCGCCTGCTGGACTTCGACGTCCACCCCGACGTGTGCAGGCTGTTCAGTCCGCGCACGTTCGACGCCTGGCACTACCGGGCCACGGTCGCCTACATGGAGGACCGGCGCACCGTCATCCCGCCCAGCCTGGGCCAGCTGATCGGCTCGAGGCACTGGGGGGTGGACCATCTGCTGCCGTGGTTTATCGCGTGGGTCATCCTCGAGCACCCGGACCTGGAGCCGCGGGACCACCTGCTGGGTGGCTACTTCGCGGTGACCCTGGCGCCGTGGCTGCGGGAGGACCTGCGGGCGATGATGGCGGGCCAGGCTGACCTGGTGGTGCAGATGACCGCCAGCAGCGAACTGGCTGACCGGATCGAGGACAAGGGGCGCGCCATCCTGGCGGCCTATGACCGCGCGCTGTCGAAGGTGGCCGCAGTGCGTGAACAACACGGAGCCGCCGAAGAGGAAGGGGCAGAATGAAAATCAGCGCGTACTGCGTGCAGGTGTTCCATGGTTCCCACGAAGATGAAAGCGGGATGGTGGGCCAGGAATTCCACACGCAGAAAGGGATGGCCCGGCAGCTGTGCCAGGCGTCCGCGACCATGGGCCGGGAAGCGATCCTGCACCAGGTGGAGGTGGAGGCGGAGCCCAGGGAGATCCTGGTGGCTGGCCTGTCCGGCACGTTGGAGGACGAATACGTGTCATCGGTCAGCCTCGAGACGTACACCCCCACCACGGAAATGAAGCTGGCGCCGGGGATGTGGGCGTACGAAGTCGTGGAACACGAAGAGGCCAGCGACTGATGGCGGACGCACGCGGGGAGCCGCTGCTGGGCGTGGGCTGGCACTTCCGCCT
>JAUILW010001005.1 GCA_030432795.1 Gammaproteobacteria bacterium | reverse complement strand
CGGAATCGCGTCAGGCGCGCCGGTACCTGGGCACCGCGAAAAAACTCGCGCGGGGTGGGCTCGAAGGTTATGAGCATGGTGGGCACCCCCAGCTCACGCCCCTTCGCGACGAGGTGGCTGATCAGGAGCTTGTGGCCATGGTGCACCCCATCGAAATTGCCGATGGTCACCGCGCAGCCACGATGCTGCTCCTTCAGATTGTACAAACCACGGATGACTTCCATGGCGGCGGAGTATATCAGGCTGTGGAGCTCTGCCCCTCCAGCCTATACCTGGTGGGCCAGATGCCGCGGACGCACCCCGGCAGCCACCAGCCCGAGCAGATACAGCAGACCGCCGCCGACCACTACCGCAGCAAGCCCGCTGATACGCGCACCCATTCCCGCATCCAGCCACCATCGCAGATCGGGCACGAAATAGGCCAATACCGCACCCATCAAACCAGCCGCAATCATGGTTTGCATCAGTGCGACATGGCATCGGCGACCCGGAATATAGATTTCCCTGCGCATGAGCACGTGCAGCAGCAGATAGGCGTTTACCCATGCGGAAATGGACGTGGCCAAAGCCAGGCCAACATGGCCGAACCAGCTGAAGACGCTCAGGTTGACGACGATGTTCACGCTCACCGCAACTACGGCGATGCGAAACGGAGTCTGCGTATCTTCACGAGCGAAGTACGCAGGCGCCAGAATCTTCACCAGCACCAGCGGTAAAGCGCCGGCAGCAAACGCCTTGAGTGAGAGTGATGCCATCACCACATCGAACTCACCGAGCGCGCCGTGAAAGAAGATCGTGGCAATCAGCGGGTCTGCCAGCAGGTACAGCGCCAACGCCGCCGGAACGCCCAGCATCAGCCCCAGGGAAAGGCCCCAGTCCATGGTGGCAGAAAACGCTTGCGGGTCGTCGCGAGCGTCCAGACGCGACAGGTTCGGCAGCAGGACAGTGCCAAGCGCCACCGCCACCAGGCCGATGGGCAGCTCCAGGAGCCGGTCGGAGTAGTAGAGCCAGGAAACGCTGCCGGGCACCAGAAGCGAGGCGAGAATGGTATCGATGAGCGAGTTGATCTGACTCACCGATGCCGCCAGCACTGCCGGCACCAGCAGGCGACCCACCTGCCGGGCACCGGCATGGCGAAAGTTCGGCACCGGCG
>JAUILW010001004.1 GCA_030432795.1 Gammaproteobacteria bacterium | reverse complement strand
GGGCGTACCAGATGGTCGGGCAGCACTCCGCGAGCCCGCAGACCCGCTGCCATACCGGCGATCGTCGGCTCGGTCAGCACCGGAAACACGTTGTTCGTGCCCGTGGACAGGGGCACCAGGTCGTAGCGCGACGAGGTGCGCACCATGGCACGGTTGGTGCCGTCGCCGCCCAGCGATACGACGGTGGTACAGCCGGCGTCCAGAAATTTTCGCATCGCCGTCTCGGTATCGCTGGCATCGCTTGCCAGCGGAAACTCCAGCACATGTACTCGGGCGCGAAGCGGCATCTGCTCCAGTGCCGCGGCGGCGATGCGAAACGGTTCGCGGCTGACGTAGATGTCCGTCACACCCACCGCATCCGCGCCGGCAGCAATGCGCGCCACAATGTCGCGTTTCGCTTCGTGGGTCATGTTGGTGGCCCGTGCCGCCAGCCGCCGCACATCGCGGCCGGACATCGGGTTGACGCAGATGGCGAGCTTGCTCATGAGGGCCGGCGCCGCTCGAGCAGCATGATGGTGAACGCAAAGGCGTTTCGATCATCCTGCGCATGGTCTTCGCTACGCAAAACCTGCCAATCGTCGAGATCGAACTCCGGGAAGAAGGTGTCACCCGCTACATCGGCATGCACCTGGGTCATGTACAGGCGCGAGGCCCGGGGCAACGCCTCCGCGTACACGCCGGCACCGCCAGCCACGAACATTTCCTCGCGACCGTCGATGGCGCACTGAGCCGCACTGAGTTCGATACCCTCGTCCAGGGAATGCACCACCTGCACGCCAGCACGCGCGTAGTGCGTATCGCTGGTCAGCACGATGTTCGTGCGTCCAGGCAACGGCGCTTTCATGGATTCAAACGTTTTCCTGCCCATGAGCACCGGATGCCCCATGGTCGTGCGCATGAAGCGCTGCAGCTCGGTGGGCAGGCGCCAGGGCAGCGTGTTGCCGCGGCCGATGACGCGACCCCGCGCCATGGCCCAGATCAGCGAAATGTGCACGTCAGACCGCGATGGGTGCTTTGATGGCCCCGTGGCAGCGGTAATCGCGCAGCTCGAAGTCGTCGATGGTGAAGGCGAAAAGATCTTTCACCGCTGGATTGAGGTGCATGGTGGGTAGTGGCATGGGCATTCGGTCGAGCTGTTTGTCTGCCTGCTCGA
>JAUILW010000211.1 GCA_030432795.1 Gammaproteobacteria bacterium | reverse complement strand
CAGCCGCGGCTTTCCCGATAGATCAGCACAGCCACCTGCTCGATGCCGGACGCACCGACCACGAAGCCGCTCGTGATGGGATGGTCTTTGCCGACGCGATCCAGCACCCAGGCGCTGCGGCCCTCGTGCAGCCAGTACCGCAGACGCAGGCCCACCCGTTCGCCGAGCGCATCTTCCAGGCGCTCCCGCAGCGCGCCCTGCACCCACAGGGTCTGTGCTTGTGGCTCAGCGCCCGCGAAGGCGCGAGCGACAAACGCCGCCTCGCTCTCGAACACCTGCTCGTCGCTGCCAGCGGCGAGGGGTGTGAACAGCAAGAGCGCAATGGCGGCGAGCGTGCGCATCAGAAGTTGTAGCCCACGCCCAGGTCGAAGGCCTTGAAGTCACGTCCGGCGTCTACCGCCAGGTCATGCGTGCGGTTGCGGTAGTCCACCTTGAACACCACGTTGGCCGTGGGCCAGTAGTTCATACCCACCTCCCACTGGTCGAAGCGGTCGCGGGTGCGCGCGCCTTCCACGTCCTCCCAGCGGCCGTAGAAGCCGATGGCGTGATCGCCGAAGGGAATCTTGAAGCTCGGCTCCACGTACCAGCCGGTCTGTTCGTCCACATCCATGGCTTTCACCAGATTGCCGTCGAACTGCCACTGCGCCCACAGCGCCCGCAGTTGGAACGGCCCGCGGTTGAAGATGCCCTGTACGCTCACCAGGTTGCCGCTGTCCAGGCCATCGCCGCTCTGCTGGCTGGCGTCGCTTTGGTGCTGGTAGGTGGCTGCCAGGTCTAGGCCTGGCATGCCGGTGTAGCGTACGCGTGCTGTGTAGGCGAGGTCGTCGGCGCTGGCGTTGGATACCTTCTGGCGGCCGCTACGCACGCGAAACGCGCTGCTGCCGGTGGTGGGCATCTTCAGGCCGGAGTGCACGGCAAGGTCCCACGACAGGCCGTTGTCGTAGTAACCCTGCAGACCGGCACCGGCTTCCCACCAGGTGCTCGGCAGGATGATGTTCTCAACATCGTTGCGTTCCACGCCATAGAACGTGGGCGGCTCGTGGGTTTCGTTGAGAATGCCCACCGGCACGATGAACAAGCCCGCCTTGGCGCGCAGGGCGTCGGTAAGGTCCATCTCGATGAATGCCTGCTCGATCTCCACCTCGCCGCCGTTGCTGCCATCGGCGGTGTCCTGCACCAGGCCGTGTTCGATCTCGAGCTCAGAGAAGAAGCGGATGCGATCGGTAAATTCGTGGTTGAAGAACATCACGAAGCGGTGAAAGTCGATCTCGTCGTTGTCGTTGGCCGGGTCGTCTGCCTGGATGTTGTTGTAGTGCAGCTCCCCGTAGCCGCCGATGGACGTGCGCTCGTCGCCGCCGCGCCGGTTCTCGGCCATCTGCTCCACGAAGTCCGCCGTGCTGGTGAGCTGCTCTTCGGTGATCTGCACTTTGCCCTGCACCGCATCCAGCCGCTCGGTGAGCACGGCAACGGCGGCAGTAAGGCGCTCGATCTGCTCCGCCTGCTGGCGTACCAGCGATTCGAGGTCGCTGCTGGCGAGGGCCGGGGCAGCGACTGCGGTGAGCAACACAAGGAGGGTGGCGCGCTTCATGGCGAGTCTCGTTGTATGTAGGGTGCGCGAGTCTAAATGATAATAAATATCATTTGCAATCAAGAAGTCGGGGGGCTGAAACCAGCTAACTGCGATACGTGGTGGCGGTTGCAGGGCATGGGCGGCCTCGCCACACTGCGCGTCGTGAGCGGAGGGCAATGATGACGGAAGCAGAAGCGGCGTCGGGCAGCGGCGTGCAGCGATTTCTCGGCGCGGTGGAGCGCCTGGGCAACAAGTTGCCGGATCCGGCCATGCTGTTTCTCTACGCGCTGCTCATCGTCTGGTTGCTGTCGTGGCTGTTCAGCGGCCACCAGTTCTCCGTGCCGTCGCTGGATGGTGCCCGCGAGCTTAGTGTGTCCAACCAGCTCAGCGGCCAGAGCCTGGCCACGTTCCTTTCGCAGATGGTGAAAACTTTCACCGGTTTTGCGCCGCTCGGCGTGGTGCTGGTGGCCATGCTCGGCGTGGGCGTGGCCGAGCACACGGGCTTCATCAATGCCGGTCTCAAGGCGCTGTTGAGCATCACCCCGCAACAGCTGCTCACCCCAATGCTGTTGCTGGTGGCGATCGTTAGCCACACCGCAGCAGACGCCGGCTACGTGCTGGTGATTCCGCTGGGTGGTGTCATCTTCTACGCAGCGGGACGGCACCCGCTGGCCGGCATCGCCTGTGCGTTCGCAGGCGTGTCAGGTGGCTTCAGCGCCAATTTCATACCCTCCGGCATCGATCCGCTGCTGCAGGGCTTTACCCAGTCTGCGGCGCAGATTCTCGACGCCAGCCGGGAAGTGAACCCGCTCAGCAACTGGGCGTTCACCAGCGCCTCAAGCCTGCTGGTCATCGCCGTGGGCTGGTTTCTCACCGACAAGGTCATCGAGCCGCGCCTTCGCGGTACGCCCATCGACGGCGGCGAAACCGAAGCGAAGATGTCTGGCCTGACGCCCGAGGAACGGCGCGGCCTCACAGCAGGGCTGCTCGTGATGGCGCTGGGCATTGCCGCGTTGGTGTTTGCCGCATATCCGGAAGACTCGCCGCTGCGAGCGCCCAACGGTGATATCACCGCTTTCTCCGCGCCCATCATGCAATCCATCGTGCCGCTGATTTTCCTGCTGTTCATCATTCCCGGCACCGTGTACGGCTATGTTGCGGGAACGGTATCGAACCATCGTGACATCATTGCCGGTATGAGCCAGAGCATGGGCACCATGGCCTACTACCTGGTGATGATCTTCTTCTGCGCGCAGTTCACCTATGCCTTTGCGCAGTCGAACCTGGGCGCGCTGCTGGCGGTGCAGGGCGCAGAGGTGCTAAAGGCTATGGCGCTGCCCGGCTCGGTGACGCTCCTCGGCATCATCCTGCTGACGGCGCTTGTAAACCTGCTGGTGGGTTCTGCATCTGGCAAGTGGGCGCTGCTCGCACCGATCTTCGTGCCGATCCTCATGCAGCTTGGCCTGTCGCCGGAGCTCACACAGGCCGCCTATCGGGTGGGGGATTCATCCACCAACATCATCACCCCGCTCATGCCGTATTTTCCGCTGGTGGTGGCCTACTGCCAGCGGTGGGTGAGCAGCACCGGCATAGGCACGGTCACTGCGTTGATGCTGCCGTTTTCGCTGGCGTTCCTCGTGCTGTGGAGCCTGTTTCTGCTGGCGTACTGGGCACTCGGGCTGCCACTGGGGTTGGCGGCGAGCTATACCTATCCGCCGTAAGGTCGTTCTTCAGCAGACTATTTTTCAGAATGTTTTGTCTCGGCAAACTGCCTAACGGCACCTTCCCGTGTTTCGATGCGTGACGGTTCCTTTCTTGAATGGAAAAAACAATTTAAAAACAATCTGTTAGAGGTTTTCTGGCTGGCTCATCGGTGAGTTGGCACCGTTCCTGCAATTTCTCTAGTAACGTCGCAAAGCATCCTGCCGAGCAACGCAACCAACGGCAACGGAGACCATCATGAGCACCATCCAACTGAACGACCTCGCATCGGTACGCACCCTGAGCGCTGACGAACTTTCTGGCGCACGCGGTGGCTGGTTTTTCTACTACAACGTGTTCAACCCTTTCCTGAACCCCTTCGGCTACTCGCTGCAGAACAGCTGGATTCAGCGGGGCCGCATCAGTGATGCGAACCACAACGCGTTTCTTGATTATCTGCGCAGCTGAGGCTGAGCTTGGGCTGGACAGCGTACGAGGTGTAGCTGTCCAGCCGAGCGTTAGCGTCGCAGGGTGGCAGCGTTCTCGCAGTACCAGGCGTAGGCCTGCTGTAGGCCATCTCTCAGCGCTATCGCTGGCTGCCAGCCGAGTCGGTTGATGAGCGAGGTGTCGAGCAGCTTGCGGGGTGTGCCGTCCGGTTTGCTGGTGTCCTGTACCAGTGACCCCTCGAATCCCACGACCTCACGTACCAGGCTTGCCAGCTCACCAATGCTCACATCCGTGCCGGTGCCCACATTGATGTGGGACTGCTGAGGGGTTGTGTGTTCGGCGAGAGTTCCCGGTGAAAGCTCCATGCAGAACAGCACGGCGCTCGCCAGGTCATCCACGTGCAGGAACTCCCGTCGCGCACGCCCTGTGCCCCAGACAACCACTTCCGATGCGCCCTCCATCTTCGCCCGGTGAAACCGCTGGATGAGCGCAGGGATAACGTGGCTGTTTTCCGGATGAAAGTTGTCCCCGGGGCCGTAGAGGTTGGTGGGCATCAGTGATCGGTAGTCGCGGCCATGCTGGCGATTGAAGCTCTCACATAGTTTGATGCCGGCAATCTTGGCAATGGCGTAGGGCTCGTTGGTAGGCTCAAGCGGTCCGGTGAGCAGCGCATCCTCACGCATCGGCTGTTCTGCGTGCTTGGGATAGATGCAGCTCGAGCCAAGAAAAATCAGGCGCTGCACGTGGTTGTCGTGCGCCGCCTTGATGAGGTTGGCTTCGATCATCAGGTTGTCGTAAGAGAAATCGGCCGGGTAAGTATTGTTCGCGTGAATGCCCCCCACACGCGCGGCGGCAACGATGACGACATCCGGCCTGGTTGCTGCGATGTACCGATCGACCTGGGCCTGGTTGGTGCAGTCGAGCGCCGTTCTCGGGCTCGTCAGTACTTCGTACTGTTTGTGCTGGGAAAGCGCTCGCACGATCGCGGCGCCGACCATGCCGGCGTGGCCGGCGACAAAAACGCTTTCTGGACGCGACATGTTTAGTGGGTGTCGGTTAGCTGGTGGTTCTGGCAACGCGAGCCAGCCTATAGAAGACACGCCAACCGCTCAACCGATCTACCGTGCCTCAGCCGCGCGCGTACATCGAGATTACCCGACTGTCCCGCTGCCAGTGCTCCGGTCGCGAGCGGAGCGTTTGCTCGTGGGCCTGCAGCAACGCAAGCACCGCATCGGCCGTCGCCTCGCCGTCCATCAGCAGCTGCGCCTGCGTCGCAAGTTCTGGAACGTGGGCTTGTACATGCGCGCAGTAGGCGAGGTGCACATTGCGGGCCTCGCGCGCGGCGAAAGCGGCAACGTCCACTGGTTGGAGCACCCCATAGGTTGTACAGCTGTCGAACTGCGCCATGCCCTGGCTCAGAGCGCCCAGAAACCGGTCGCTGCCGGGGCGGCGTTGCATCGTGACGTGTGCGCGTTCCACTAGGAAGTACTGGCGTGCCGGGCCGCGACCGGCGGTGGTGACAAGGTGCGACACTGAGTCGCTACCTGCCACCCAGGTCTTCCAGCCGCTCAGGCGACCATCGCTCAGCGTCAGCGGCGGCTTTTCTCCTGAGCGATCCTCGGACGCGGCGAAGGCGAGCCAACCACGCGGCAGGTCCCAGCCGAACGTTTCACGTATGGCGGCTTGATAGCCGGCCATGAAGATCCAGGCGAAGTCGTCCGCTGCCGCACCCCCTGCGATCGCCATTTCCCTGGGACCGGCGACGCGGTTGGTGGCCTGTTGCCAGGCAGACAGAAAGGTTGCTTCGTCAGTAGGCATCGATGGGTGCCTGGTCCTCTTTTCTTCGTCCGGAGCGCATCGCTGCCGTGGAAGCGGGGGTGATCTTCGTATGCTCTCCCGCTACCGCCAGGCCGAATCGCGGCATGTTGCCGTAGATGGCCTCGAACTGTCCTTCGTTCACCAGGTAGGTCTCATGCCAGATGCCGACATCGCCATTGTCGCGCACCGTGCGGTTGAAGTCCGCCCAGGCCGGCAGGTGCTCCGCGTCGGGGCGGCGTGAATAGGCTTCCAGCGCCTCGAAACTTCGCCAGTACTGCACCGACAACACCGTGCGACCGAACCAGTTGTCGATGTGCAGGCAGCCGTGTGCCGGGTCGGAGAGCAGTTCCCGCTGCATGCGCCCCATGGCGCGTGCTATGGGCAGGAAGGTGAAAATCTTCGACAGGCGGTTGATCCGTGCGCCGATGAGGAACAGTACAAAGTCGCCTTCCAGATGGCCGCCATAACGGCCCGGAAAGATCTGCATAGCGCGTTCTCTACAGTGGGCTGGAGGCAGCCTAAACTCTACAACTTTACACTGTCAAATTTGGCGTACGGGTATCAGCCTGGCCTGGCGCACACGCCCCCATCGTACCAGCCCGAAAAAAGCTGTACCGGCCGCTGCTGTGCACAGGGC
>JAUILW010001003.1 GCA_030432795.1 Gammaproteobacteria bacterium | reverse complement strand
TCATGAGTGAGCTTGCGCCGTACATCCCGCTGGTCCTTCTCATGCTGGCGACCGGTGTGGTTGGCGGCGTGCTGGCCGGCCTGTTGGGCGTGGGTGGCGGCATTGTCATCGTGCCGGTGCTCGACACCGCGTTGGGTGTGCTGGATGTCGATCCTGCAGTGCGCATGCATGTGGCAGTGGCGACTTCTCTGGCAACCATCGTGCCGACCTCCATCTCCTCTGCGCGCGCCCACCATGCGCGCGGTGCGGTGGACATGGATCTGGTGCGCTTCTGGGGCCCGCTGGTGCTCGTTGGTGCTCTGGTCGGCGCGTTCACAGCCGGGTTCGTAGACGGTCGCTGGCTTGCGCTGGTGTTCGGTATCACGGCGCTGGTCGTTGCTCTGAAGATGATCTTCGTGCCGCAGTCGCTGCACCTCAGCGCCGATGTTCCCCGCGGGCTCGCTGGTAGCGCAGTGCCGCTGGCTATTGGTGGGGTGTCGAGTTGGATGGGCATTGGTGGCGGAACCCTCAGCGTGCCGGTCCTTACGCTCATGAACCAGGCCGTTCACCGTGCTGTGGGTACGTCGGCACTGTTCGGCCTTCTTATCGCGCTGCCGGCGACCGTGGGATTCATAGTGGTCGGTTGGGACGACCCTCGCACGCCTGCTTTCAGCCTTGGTTACGTCAACGCGCTGGGCTTTGCGCTCATTGCTCCGGTTACGATAATGAGCGCGCCTGTTGGTGCGCGCATCGCTCACGCAGTGTCCAAACAACGATTGAGCTTTCTCTTCGGCGCCTTTCTCTTCATCGTTGCAGCGCGCATGCTGTATTCCGCCTTACTGACCTAGGAGTATCACCCCATGGATAGCTATGTATCCGTAGAACGCGATGGCCCAATCGCCATCGTCCGCTTCGATCGCAAGAAAAATCTCAATGCCTTCGATGCTCAGTTGATTAGCGAACTCACCGACGTCGCGCGCTCTTTTCACGACGATCTGGAGACCCGTGCCGTGGTCCTCACAGGCTCCCCGGATTACTTTTCAGCCGGCGCAGATATTGAAGACATGGGCAAGCGCGCCGATCCAGGCTGGAGCGACATGCAGCGGCGTCAGTCCTTCTTTCGCGGGGTGCGTTTGTGCGAGGCGTGGGAAGCGATGCCGCAGATCACGGTGGCCGC
>JAUILW010001002.1 GCA_030432795.1 Gammaproteobacteria bacterium | reverse complement strand
GGCAATCTGCGGGCGCTGCGCATAGGCCTGGAGGATTCGGAGGCCTGCTTTTCACACATGGTGCACAGGCTTACTCGAGAACCAGCGGCGTTCTTCGGCCTTGACGTCGGGTCACTCGAGATCGGCGCGCGCGCGGATATCACCCTGCTGAATCCTGAGGCGCTGCGAACCTACGATGGTGAGGCGAACGTTGCGTATGTGTACCGCGATCTGTTCCAGTGCCACCAGCTTGTTAACAGGTCCGATGGGGTGGTGGGCGGTGTCTACGTCAACGGCAAAGCGGTGTGGAACGGCTCAGATTTTACCGACGTGCACGGCCGAGAGAAGCTCGGCGGTGTGTTGCGCGTCCGCTGATGGCCGAGCGCATCGGCCTCATTTCGGACACCCACCTGCCCGAGGCGCATCCAGAGCTGTGGCCGCAGATCTTTCACGCCTTCGACGGCGTGGACAGGATCTTCCATGCCGGCGACATCCACGAGTTCTGGGTGCTCGATGAGCTGGAGAAGATCGCGCCAGTCTTCGCGGCTCGCGGCAATGGTGAGGACGGCGGTGGCGGCCGGCCGGTGCAACCGGAAGATGCGCGCGTGCGCTATGCCTGGCTCCTGGAGATCGAAGGGCTGTGGGTTGGCCTAACGCACTATGTGCCCGTGCCGGAGCGACCACCGCAGTTCACCCTCGAACGGTGGGTGGAACGTTTCTTTCCGGAGCGCCGCCCGGACGTCATCGTCTCTGGAGATACCCATGTGGAACGTATCATTACGGTCGACGGCACGTTGTGCGTGAACCCGGGGTCGCCCACCTACCCACACAACTACAATACGCAATTCGGCACCGTCGGCTTCCTGGAGCTGGATGCCGGACGCGCGGACGCGTCGGTGTGGCAGCTCACCGATCACGGCATCGAGCCCTTTGACTGGCACGCTGTGCCGCCATGGAAGCGGCGTTAGCGCTCGTAGAGCTCCGATAGGTAGCGCTTCGCCGCGTCGCGCCAGGGAAAGCGCTTGTTGCGCGCCGCTTCGACGATCACCTGCCAGCCGGCGGCATCTTTACGTCGCATGGTCAGCGCACGTTGCACCGTATCGAGCATATTGTGTGCTGCTTGCGCTGCATCGCTCGCGGTGAAAACAAATCCATCCACGGCATCTCTCACCGTATC
>JAUILW010000210.1 GCA_030432795.1 Gammaproteobacteria bacterium | reverse complement strand
GTTTCCAGGACGCGCTGTACCGCATGCGCCTGCCCTACAGCTCCGACGAAGCAGTGGCCTTCGCCGACCACTCCATGGAGGCGATCAGCTACTACGCCATCGACGCATCGTCGAAGCTTGCTAAAGAACGCGGCCCCTATGCTACGTTCTCCGGCTCGCTCTGGAGCCGCGGCATTCTGCCGATCGATTCGTTGAAGCTGTTGCGTGCGGAGCGGGGCGAGGACTATCTCGATGCCGATTTCTCCAGCACCATGGACTGGGACAAGCTGCGCAACAAAGTGCAGGTAAACGGCATGCGCAACTCCAATGTGATGGCCATCGCCCCCACGGCGACGATCGCCAATATCACCGGCGTGTCGCAATCCATCGAGCCGACCTATCAGAACCTGTACGTCAAATCGAACCTCTCCGGCGAGTTCACCGTGGTCAATCCTTACATGGTGCGCGACCTGAAGGCGCATGGCCTGTGGGACAAGGTGATGGTCAACGATCTGAAGTACTACGACGGCAGCCTGCGCTCCATCGAGCGTATTCCGGATGAGCTGAAGCACCTGTATGCCACCGCCTTCGAGGTGGAGCCGCGCTGGCTGGTGGATGCTGCCAGCCGCCGGCAGAAGTGGCTCGATCAGGCGCAATCGCTGAACCTGTATGTAGCGGGCGCCAACGGTAAGAAGCTCGACATCACCTACCGCATGGCCTGGCTGCGCGGCCTGAAGACCACCTACTACCTGCGCGCGCTGGGTGCTACCAGCGCCGAGAAGTCGACCGTGGATCGCTCCACGCTGAACAAAGTGTCAGCCTCTGCGCCCGCACCGTCGGCGGCGCCTGAAGCGCTTGGCGAGGCAGCCCCGGTGCCCATGGCCTGCTCTATCGACGACCCGGACTGCGAGGCGTGCCAATAGGCCGCCTGCACAAACTGCACAAAGGGAAGCGACGAATAGGACGAATGAAAAGGATACGAACATCATGATCAGTTGGGACGACTACTACGAAGGCGAAGAGATGAAGGCCAAGGCTCCGCCGCCGGCACCGCCAGAGACGGAGATGGCGACCGAGATCGTTGTACCGGAGCCGGTGGCGGTTGTGGCAGAAGAACCGGTTACTCCGCAGCCCGTAGCCCCCGCACCCGAGACGGTGGCGGCCGCGACGGAGGCTGTGGTGACCGCACCCGAGCCCGACGCACTGGCGGAAGCACCCGTGGACGATGCGCTGGTTGCGGATCAGGCGCAGGACTTCGTCGAGGAACTTACCAAGCAGGCAACCGAAGCCATCGACCAGCACCAGGGTCATGCATCCTACGAGCGTGTGACGGTGGACCAGAAGGCGATGATCAACTGCCGGGCGGACCTCAATCAGCTCGTGCCGTTCAAGTACGACTGGGCCTGGCAGAAGTACCTCGACGGATGTGCGAACCACTGGATGCCGCAAGAAGTGAACATGACCGCAGACATCGCGCTGTGGAAGTCTTCGGAAGGCCTCACCGAGGACGAGCGCGTGGTGGTGAAACGCAGCCTCGGCTTCTTCTCCACCGCCGATTCGCTGGTGGCGAACAATCTGGTGCTGTCGGTCTACCGGCTCATCACCAACCCTGAGTGCCGCCAGTACCTGCTGCGTCAGGCCTTCGAGGAAGCCATCCACACCCACGCCTATCAGTACTGCATCGAGTCGCTGGGCATGGACGAGGGCGAGATCTTCAACATGTACCACGAGATCCCGTCGGTTGCCGCCAAGGCGTCGTGGGCGCTCAAGTACACGCAGGAGCTGGCCGACCCGACGTTCCGCACCGGAACCATAGAGAACGACAAGAAGCTGCTGAAGAACCTCATCGCCTACTACTGTGTGCTGGAAGGTGTGTTCTTCTACTGCGGATTCAGCCAGATTCTGTCCATGGGCCGGCGCAACAAGATGACCGGCACATCGGAACAGTTCCAGTACATCCTGCGTGACGAATCCATGCACGTGAATTTCGGTATCGACGTGATCAATCAGATCAAACTCGAAAACCCGAAGCTCTGGGACGAGCAGATGCAGACGCTGGCGCGGCAGATGATCCTCGAAGGCACGCAGCTCGAGATCAACTACGCCCGCGACACCATGCCCCGCGGTGTACTCGGCATGAACGCCAAGATGATGGAGGAGTACCTGCAGTTCATCGCCAACCGGCGTCTGGCGCAGATCGGTCTCGGCGAGCAGTTCCCCGGCGTCAAGAATCCGTTCCCATGGATGAGCGAGATCATGGACCTCAAGAAGGAGAAAAACTTCTTCGAGACCCGGGTGACTGAGTATCAGACCGGCGGAGCGCTCAGTTGGGACTGAGTGTGACGAGCAGACGGCGCCTCACAGGCGCCGTTTTTCTATATACAGCTGTCATAAGTTCAGCTTTTCTATGCGCGGCACGCAGCGCCATCGCTGCCGAGCAGCAGACGTACCGCGTCACCGGCCTCGAACTACCGGCCAGCATACGCATCGACGAGTGGGGCGTGCCGCACATCAAAGCAGGTACCCACTACGACGCCTTCTTCGTTCAGGGCTTCAACGCCGCCCGGGATCGACTCTGGCAGATCGACACCTGGCGCCGGCGAGGTCTCGGCCGGCTGGCCGAAGTGCTGGGCGCCGGATACGTCGCCCAGGACCGCGCCGCAAGACTGTTCCTCTATCGCGGCGACATGTACCGCGAGTGGCTGGCTTACGGCTCCGATGCAAAGCGCATCAGCCAGGCATTTACCGCCGGCATCAATGCCTACGTGGCACTCACCCGCGAGCAACCGGCGCTGCTGCCGCCGGAGTTCCAGCTTCTCGGCTACCTGCCCGACAACTGGCAGGCAGAGGACATCGTGCGCATCCGCAGTAACGGCCTGTGGCGTAACGTCGATACCGAAGTACAGCGAGCGCGGATCCTGTGCACAGCCGGTGCCGAAGCCGCCGCGTCCTGGAAAGTGCTGGAACCTGCCTGGGAGACCACCATTCCGGAGGGGCTCGACCCATGCGCCGTTCCAGACAACGTGCTCGACACCTACTTTCTCGCCAAAGCACCCGTTCGCTTCGACCAGCCGGAGCGTGCGCTGGCCGATGCGCAGGCAGATGCCTACCGAAGCGATGTGGGCAGCAACAACTGGGTGGTAGCACCAAACCGTACCAGCACCGGGCGGCCGATCCTTGCCGATGACCCGCACCGCGGCCACGCTGTGCCGTCGCTGCGCTACGTGGCGCACCTTACTGCACCCGGACTGAACGTCATCGGCGCGGGGGAGCCGGCGCTACCCGGAATTTCCATCGGTCACAACGAGCGCATCGCGTTCGGCCTCACCATCTTCCCCATCGACCAGGAAGACCTGTACTTCTATCCGGCCGAGGAGCGCACCACAAAGATCAACGAGGTCGTGCACGTGAAGGGGGCAAAGCCGGTCACGGTAACGCTGGAGTTCACTCGCCATGGCCCGGTGGTGTACGCCGACGACAAACATGTCTGGGCAGTGCGTGCAGCCTGGCTCGATGCGGGAATGGCGCCCTACTTCGGCTCGGTGGAGTACATGCGAGCGCAGAACTGGCGCGAGTTTGTGGCTGCGCTGAACCGCTGGGGTGCACCTTCTGAAAATCAGGTGTACGCCGATATCGACGGCAACATTGGCTACAAGCCTGCGGGACTGTTCCCCGTGCGCAAGAACTACGACGGCCTGCTACCGGTGCCTGGCGACGGTCGTTACGAGTGGCACGGTTACTTCGACATGGACGTGCTGCCCGAGGAGTACAACCCGGAACGGGGCTTCACCGGCTCCGCCAACTCCATGAATCTGCCGGCCGGCTACGATATCAACCGCTACCGAGTCGGCTTCGAGTGGTCTGCACCTTGGCGCTACAAGCGCCTGTGGCAGGTACTGCAGGGACAGGCGCAGCACACGATGATGGACTCCACCGCACTGCAGCGTGATTACCATTCGTTACTGGCAGACGCCGTTCTGGATCGCATCGATGGTCTTGAGCGCTTTGGAACCGCCGGCAATCTGCTCGTCACTTGGAACCGCACGCTCGACGCCGACTCCGCGGCCGCCGCGTTCTGGGCTGTGTGGTACTACCGGCACCTGCAGCCGGCGGTCGCACAGCGCACAGGCGGCGCGGCGGCACCGTTAATGGACGGCTTCGACTCGCTGAGCGTGCTCAGCTACCTGGAGAACTCACAGGACGATGAGCTGCTAGAGACCACCCTCACCGCAGCGTGGAACGATTGCGTCGCACTCCTCGGCGCCGACCCCACGGGCTGGGCATGGGGGAAACTGCACCAGATACGCTTCAAGCACCCCCTCGAGCACCTGGCGAAAGCTCCGCTCGCCGAACAGATGGCCATGCCCGCCTACCCAAGGGGTGGCTCCGGCAACACCACCAACAACACCTTCTTTCAACCCGACGACTTCCTCGTGCGTTCCGGCGCATCGTTTCGCATGGTGCTGGACGTCGGCCGCTGGGAAGCAGCGCGCATGACCAATGCGCCCGGGCAGTCCGGCGACCCGCGCTCGCCTTTCTACGACAACCTCCTGCAGGGCTGGGCTACGGATCAGGACTTCCCACTGATCTGGAGCGAAAAACAGATCAGGCGGCACACGGTGCAGGAGATACTGCTGCAACCTGTCGCCAGCACGCGCCCCGTAGGAATGACGTCTACAGACGCCACACGGTGATATCACCGCGTTCGCCCGCCTGTTCAGGAACGCGCTGCGTATGCGTGATGCGCTCACCAACGCCGGCAGCCCACCCCGGTACATAGAAAAGCGGTACGAGGGCCATGGATTTGCTTCTGAAACGCACCGCGCTGAGTTTTATAAGGCCCTCATCGCATTTCTCGGGAAGCACATCGGCAGTTGACGCGCTGCTCGGTGGAACTGTGACACAGTGCAAACCGCTAGCACGCCACCGCAAGAGATAATCGGGGCAGCGCAGCGGCACTCTCGTGCGCTTCACAAGGACGTACGGGCAAAATCTCTTGGTACGGCAACCGGCACAGATCACACGCACTGGCATGGCAACGTTCCTGTTGATCGGGGCGTTATCGATGATGCTCCCCGGCACCGTCGCAGCCGACGGTGCGGCGTCGGCAAAGATCATGTTGCTGGTAGATGGGTCACGCAGCATGTGGGGCCGCATGGACGGCCAGGAGAAAATCACCGTGGCTCGCAACGCCCTGGGGAGTCTTGCAGATCAGTGGCCAGGCTCAGAGTCTCCGGGACTGGTCGGTCTAGGCCATCGCCAGGAACACGACTGCAACGACGTGCAGACGCTATATGACCGCGACCAACTGGACACGGCCGAATTCAAGGCCGCACTGCGACAGATACGGCCCACGGGGTTTACGCCGCTCGGCGCTGCGCTGCGTCATCTGGCAGATGGGCCACAGCCGCTTACCGCGGTGATCATCACCGACGGTTTTGGTTCCTGCGACATCGATCTTTGTGGTGTCGGTCGACAGCTTGCCGACAACGGGGCTGCGATCCGTACCCATGTGATCGGCCTGCAGGTCGATGATGCGCAGGTTGACGAGCTGAGTTGCCTTGCGCACGCCACCGGCGGCACGTATCAGCAGGCAAGCTCTACCGGTGCACTGGCTGCCGCGTTGACGACCCTGTTGGAAAGCGCTTCGCAGCCTGTCATCGCGAAGTCCGTTGCCGCGTCAGCGTCGCTCCCGCAAACCACCGGCTCTCAGGGTGAGGTACTGCTCAGCGCCCGACTGTTTGATGGGTCGTCTCGGTTGGCGCAGGGCCTGACCTGGAAGATCTTCGCAGCCGATGCACCGCCGGGTAGCGAACCGGTGGCAACCTCAGGCGCCGCTGCGCCCCTTGTAGCACTCGCACCCGGACGCTACCGCGTAAGAACCAAGCTGGACAACTTACGCGCAAGCAGCATCTTCGAGGTTCGCGCGGCGAAACGCTCCGAAGTGTCCGTGGATTTCGACGCGGGCCTGGCGTTCGCCAGAGCACGAATGCGCTCATCAACCCCACCGCTGGCGAAGGGCGTTGTCTGGACCGTCAGCCGCGCGAACAGGGATGGGACTTACTCCATGGTGACGCGCACGGATGAAGCGGAGCCGAGGTTTATGCTGGAACGGGGGAAATACCGCCTCACTGCCCGCGCAGGACACGCAGAGATTGGCAGAACCTTCTCGGTGCAACCCGGTTCCTCGCTGCTGTACGACATGG
>JAUILW010000209.1 GCA_030432795.1 Gammaproteobacteria bacterium | reverse complement strand
ATCGCACGCCTATCTCGCGCGCAAAGACACGCACGTTGCGGCTGCATACGCAGCAACAGCACACCAGCGCATCCTCGACATCGAGATGGCCGCGGCGCGCGAAACCACAGTGTTCGACATGACCCGCGGCGTGCTGAGGGCAGCGGACGCCGCCGGTTGCCGCACCGCAGTGGTCACCCGTAACTGCGCGCCGGCCGTGGAGCTGACTTTTCCCGACTGGCAGCAGTACGTGCACGCGCTCTTCGCCAGAGACCAGGTGCAACGGCTCAAGCCAGATCCCGACCACTTTCACACGGCACTTGCTGCGCTGGATGCGCTACCCGACCGGGCCGCCATCGTCAGCGATGGTGCCATGGACATGCGCACCGGGCGCGACGTCGGCCTGTTGTGTGTGGGCGTGCTCACCGGCAGCACAAACGCCGAATCGCTACTGGCTGCTGGCGCGCACCTGATCCTCGACGATATCGGCGGCCTGCTCACGGCAGAAATCTGAAGCTGGTCTAGGCTTGCTACATCGAGGAGTCGAGGATTGGCTGATGCTGGACGAACGCTTGTTGGCGCTCGCCGCGTGTTCGGTTCTGTTCGCGGTACTGCTGTATCTGCGCCGCCGCCGCATGGCACCGGTTCAGGCAGCCAACCAGCGTGTGGCACGCTGCGATGCGCTATGGCACCACGCCACTGCCATGCCCTGCGCGCACCTCACCACGCCGCTGCGCAAAGCCGTGCACGAAGTACTTTCATCCTACGCTCAGAGTCTGCAGGAGAGCCCCTTGCACCTGCATACGTCTATTCTCCGCGCCAGAGCCGAACGCGTACTCGACCTGCCAAAGCGCAACCCCATGCAGGCACCTCGGGCACGTACCGCAGAGCACTGCCGGACGCTCACCGAGCTTCTGGAAGAAGCGCAACAGGACGGTGCCATCGACGAGAAAACCGTCGCAGCTGCACGCATGGCCGCGAACCTCAGCGCGGAGATGGCCGACATCGACGCGCTGCTCGCACAGGCCAGCCACGCCAACCGTCTGCGCATGTTCGGCGACGCCGAGCGTTACCGATCCGAGGCGTTAGCCTCCTGCGATCGATTGCCGGCACACGCCTCAGCACGGGTGCGGGGCATCGTCGACAGCCGTTTCACCCCGCCAGGGACGACAGCGGCCTGATCCACGCTTCGTGACCAAGCGCCTGCGCTGCCTTTCTCGCAGCCTCGCGCTCAGCAAAGCCGCCAACCAGCAAGGCGTATCGAACTTCACCGCCGGTGCGCACGGGTAGCACCCGGTAATGTTCCAAACCAAGGTCGCTGGCATATTGTTCCACCCTGGTACGCTCGGGCAGAGAGATGAGCTGCAGCGTATACGCATCCTGCATCGGCACTGCAGCAGCTTCGAGGACCGTTACTTGCGGAGAGATCTGCGGAACAGCGCGCGCCAGTGCACGGGTAGGCTCAGTAGCTGATGGGGGCGCCGCCGCCTGGACCATACCCAGGAGACGAAGCATCCAGCGCGGCGGCCAGCCGCTGGTAGAAACCTCGGTTTGTGCGAACAGCGTGGGGTAGCGATCAGCATCCACGAACTCGATCCTCGCCAGCGGTGCCCGCTGTGGCACACGAAGCGCATCCGCGTACTCCTTCGGCAAGGCGCTGCTCACGGGAAAGATCTGCTGCACCACGCCTGCATAGCCCTTGAAGCCCACCTCGACATGAACCTCATCGCCAGCCTCCAGCTCATACATCGCCCCTTCCGGAACGTAGGCAAGCACATAGGGTGCTCCGGTGTAGAGCTCAACCATGGGGGTTGCTTTGTTCACCACGCTCCCGGTGCTGACATGCACGTACCCCACCACGCCGTCGACGGGTGCAGCCAGCACGCCGCCGGCGTAGTTGTCCGTCAGCCTCTCGAGCGCCTGACGCGCGGCATCGATGGCCTGACGGATCTTCGGCAGGTCGGACGAGATCACCTCATACTCTGCAACGTCGGTAGAGCGCGTTTGAAGGCTTGTGAGTTCGTCCTGAAGGCGCAGCAGCCGGTCGCGCCGGGTGAACAGCGCTTTGCGCGCTTCCACCTCGCGGCGCGCAGCCGAAGCGGCCTGTACGCGGCGCTCCACCAGCGGCTGTGTGGCCTCGATAACCCGTTTGCGCACCTCGAGTCTGGACGCCTGCTCCAGCATGCGCGCCACATCCGAGGCGAGCTCGGCAATATTTTCCTCAACGCTCTGCGAGCGCAACAGCGCCACCGTTTCGCCGGCGTATACCCGCTCACCTTCACGAACGTCGAGGGCTTCCACCGAAGCATCGTACTGCGTGGCCAGCACCACCCGGTCCTGCACCACCAGGCCGCTGGCTTTGAAATAGAACATCTCGCCAAGGAACAGATCAAACAGCCACAACAGAAAGGCACCAACCAGACCAAGGTAGATGTACTTGCCCCAGGGCTTGCCCGGCGCGCGCACCTCGTTGCGTACGCCGTCCACACGGCTTCTTTTCTTCAGTTTCATGGGCTAGTGACCCGTCTCATTGATTCGTCGAACTATGACGCGTGCCACGGCGTCACTGGCTAGGCGCGTCTCGCAGGGGATGGTGGTGCCATGTCCAAGAGGCGCAACAACGCCAGGGGCGCCGTGGCACGCGCCCTTCGGGTGGCCCAAAATCGCCAATAGCTGTGTTGCATCCCTTGGAAAGGTCCCGACCTGTCCTGCGGAATGCGCCTTGCTCTTGACGATTTTGGGCTCATCATAGATCAACGAATCAATGAGACGGGTCACTAATACTTCTCCGCAGCGTCGAGCACCCGCTTCGGCACATAGCTGTCCTGGTAGGACTTGCGGAAGATGAGTTCATCAAGATAGGAGTACACACTGACTGCGCGCAAAAGGTAGGCGTTGAACAGCGCATAACCCGGCACGTAAGGGAGAAGGCGGAGGTTGCCGTAGTGGCCGCTGACACCCACCGCCACGGCAAACGAGATCATGCTGGCGGCAATGTACACCAGGCTCACCGCCATGAGGATGAACAGCGACCACGCCCCATAGGTGGCGATCAGCCACAGCAGGTACACGTAGAAACCCAGCGGCATGATGCCCTGGTAGAAGATGATGTCGAAGTGCCCGAGCGCATCCGATAGCGAGAAACGCGCCTGAAACGGATTGAACACGCCCGCGAACTTACGCACCCGAACCCGCACGAGGCTGCGGTTCCAGCGCAGCCGCTGACGAAACAATGCCAGCGCGCTTTCCGGCACATCGGTAAGCGCCCAGGCATCCGGCTGGAAACGGATCTTCCAGCCCGCACGCCGCAGCTTCACCGTGATGTCAGCGTCTTCACCGGGGCCCACCTCCCAACCACCGATACCCAGTAGCGCTTCGCGACGGAAAGCCGCGAAAGCGCCGGAGGCAATAAACAGCGTGCCCAGCATGTCGGTGACGCGGCGACCCAGCGAGATACTCATCAGGTACTGAATAGCCTGAAAGCGCGAAACCAGCGATGCCTGCGTGTTGCGCACCGCCAGGTTACCGGACACCGCACCCACGTCCGCATCGACGAAAGGCTGCAGCACCTTCTGCACAGCATCACGATCGAAGGTGGTGTCGATGTCGGCAATCATGACGATGTCGCCGGTGCAGTAGCCGAGCCCCAGGTTGGCAGCCGCGCTCTTACCGCCGCGTATACCCGTGGAGAGAAAGCGGTCGATGGCGCCGCGGCGGAACAGGCGCTTACCCACCGCCGCCATGTCATCGGTGGAGCCATCGTCGATGACGATGATTTCGAAGTTGCGGAACGTCTGCTCCTGCAGCGCGCTGATGCATTTCTCCAGGCACGCACCTTCATTGTGGCCGGCCAGCAGCAGGCTGACTTTCACATCCGGCACAACCGGCTCGCCCGGGTAGCGACGGGCGTGCAGATACTCGGCCAGGCCGACCGCTACTGCCGCCAGCAGGAAGCGGGGTATCTCGAAGATGATCGCATGCCAGAACATTGCCACGAATCCAGCGGCATCCAGCGGGAAGGCCCAGAAAAGATTCTCAAGCGACATCAGTGCAACGCCCTGAGCAGGTTGAGCACGCGCTCCCGGGGCACCACCTGGGGGTGCACCGTGAAGCCGTCGGCGAGCTGCGCACTGACAAGCCGGTCCACCCGGTCGAGCAACGGCTGCACCTGAGTGACATCGGTTTCAGGCAGGCAGGCCAGCACGCAACCATCCGCCATGGCCACCGCATCGCCCTTGCGCGCCGTCTCCTGCACCAGCGTGAACAGCTGCACCAGGCCGCGCTCCATCGGCATGCCGCGGCCAGCCTGCAGGTCGAAGCGAACCAGGGTCAGCGGCCGCTCCACCCGCTCGGCGATGTGCACATAGTTCTGCACCATCACCCGGAACTCCTGCAGGCTGTTGCCCACATGCGCATCTCCCGCACGGCCGAGCATCGGCAGCACACCGGCTTCTGCAGCACTAACGCCCTGAGCGGTGAGCTGGTAGTGGAAGAACCGCACCACCTGGGCCTGTTCGGAGTCGGTTTCGCCACCGCAGTCGGCGCAGACGAAAAACACGTCCGGCTCTGAGATCGTCGCATCGCACGACGAGCAGCTGATGACCTGGCCCGGTTTGTCGTAATCCACCCCATAGTGACGAAACGGCTTGCGGCACTTGGGGCACTCGTAGCCTTCGCCGCGCTTAAAGACCGGCTCGGGAGCCTGCAGGCCGCAGGTGTAGTGGTGCAGGAGTTCATGCTCCGCCAGGTCGCTGGAGCTGCAGCGGCTGCACACCTCGCGCGCGAACACCCGGCAGCCACCGCAATGACCGCAGGCATGCAGCCGTTCGTGATACCGGCGTTTGAACAGGCCAATGTCGGCAAGCTGCTCAAGAAGCGTTCGTGGCTCATCCACGCCACTGAGAAGCTCGTATCCCAACACGCCGCGGCTACCCGGCTGCCAGGAGGCTTCGATGGGCTTCTGGCGGCTGACGGCCAGTGCCAGCGCGAGGAGCGCCGGGCGCTCCGCGCCGCGAGGGATGAGGGGCAGGGCACGCACACGCTCGGCCAGCGGCGCGAGCAGCTTACAGGCGTGCGCCAGATCGCCAGGCCCTGTCTGTTCAAGCACCGTATCGGCACGCGAACCCAGCGCCCCGCCGTGGCTGATGATCGGCGCCGCGGGGTTGTTCGTAGAACGCACGAACTCGGCAAAGGCCGTGCCGCTGACATTCCCCGGCACGTACGCCACATCAAACGGCTCAAGGAGGTTGCCGACACATTGGATACGTTCATCGTCGAGCTGGCCGAAGGGAAGCGCACCGAGCACCAGGAGCTTCAGAGGCGGGGCAGCACCCACATGCTCCGCCACGCGCAGCCCTGTGCTGTGCGCCAGCCGAATTCCCGAGTGCCCATCGTCGAACATTTGTCGCCGGTGCGAAGATCTCGCGCCGTACTCCCGTCAAATTTTCACGTCGGCCAGTGTACCTTCCAAGGGTTGCGCTCCCTTGTCAGAAGGGTGGAACTATGACCCTCGTCACGCCGAATGTCGGATGTGTAGCACTTTTTGCGTGAAACGCGTCAGGTTTCTGACGCGTTTTACGGCGCGGCATCGGAATCCAGCCGCCACCAGCCCGTCGGCGACATCGGGCTCGTGCGCGTCTGCACCACTGACGGATGGGCGTTGGCTGCCCATCGGACGGCGTTCACCAGCACTTGTCCGACGTCCGCCCGGTGGTAGATGGGATAGGTCTCATGCCCGGGGCTGAAGTAGAAAATGCGTCCCTTACCGCGCTGAAAACAGCAGCCGCTGCGGAACACCTCTCCGCCGGAGAAGTTGCTGACGAACACCAGCTCGTCCGGTGCCGGGATATCAAAAAACTCACCGTACATTTCGTGCAGCGGCAACTCCAAAGGTTGCGGAACGCCGGCAGCGATGGGGTGCTCGGGAGACACGCACCACACGAGCTCCCGATCCTCCGCCTCCCGCCAGCGCAGGTTGCAGGTGGTGCCCATGAGCCGCGTGAAGATTTTCGACAGGTGTGCGGAATGCAGCACGACGAGACCCATGCCCTGCAGCACCCGCTGATGCACGCGGGAGACGACCGCATCATCCACCCGGTCGTGCGCCAGATGCCCCCACCAGATGAGCACGTCGGTTGCTTCCAGCACATCGCTGCCAAGCCCGTGCTCCTCTTCTTCGAGGGTCGCGGTGCGCACGTCGAACATCTTCAGA
>JAUILW010001001.1 GCA_030432795.1 Gammaproteobacteria bacterium | reverse complement strand
CGCCATCGCCACCATCGGCATCGACCTGCAATCGGGACAGCCACGCTTCACGATGGGTGTCATGGAACTGCAGGACGGCGTGCATCTCATGGTCGTGATCGTTGGTGTGTTCGCCGTGGCCGAGGTGCTCATCAGTGTCGAGAAGTGGTTTGGCGGCCGCCTGGCGCCGATCGCCATCCAGGGCAAGTTGTGGATGACCCGCCAGGAACTTGGACGCTGCGCCAAACCGATTGTCCGTGGTGGGCTGATCGGCTTTATCGTGGGCGTGTTGCCTGGTGGCGGCGGCACGATTGCCACCGTTCTGTCCTACGCGACGGAGAAGAAACTCGCCAGAGATCCAAGCCGCTTCGGGCACGGAGCGCCGGAGGGCGTCGCAGGCCCGGAAGCCGCCAACAACGCAGCGACCTGCGGTGCCTTCGTGCCCATGCTCACGTTGGGCGTGCCAGGCTCCGGCACCACGGCAGTCCTGCTCGCTGCCTTCATCATGCTCGGCATTCAGCCTGGACCGTTGTTGTTCCAGGAACGGCCAGACCTGGTGTGGGGTCTCATCAACAGCATGTACCTGGGCAACATCGTGCTGCTGGTCCTCAACCTGCCGCTGGCACCGTTGTTCGCTCGAATTCTCTACATGCCACCAGGGCTGTTGCTCTCGCTGATTCTCGCCGTCGCATCGGTGGGCGTCTACACGGTGGGAAACAGCGTGATGGATCTCTACTTGCTCCTGGTGTTCGGGATCCTCGGATACGGATTCCGCAAGCTCGGCATACCCGCCGCGCCGATGGTTCTGGCTCTCGTCCTCGGTGCCTTCATGGAGCAATCGTTCCGACAGGCGATGGCCATCGGCCAGGGCGACCCGAGAATACTTCTCGGAAGCCCCATCTGCGTGGCACTCCTCGCGGCAACCTGCCTGGCCGTCTTCGGCCCGTTGTTGGCCCGCACACTGCGTCGCACGCGTCGATGACCCGTGACCAAAAAGGTGACCGATCCGTTTCTCCGAAAAGGTGACAGAACTGTTTCTCAAGGCAGAAAATAGATCAGTCCCCTTCTGGGAGGGGCGCCTTCGGGGGTGATATGCTCTGGCCGCCATTTGACTACATCGTCGCCGGAGGCGAACGTGGCTTACCTGTATCTTGCAATCGCCATCGTGGCCGAAGTCGTTGC
>JAUILW010000208.1 GCA_030432795.1 Gammaproteobacteria bacterium | reverse complement strand
CGCCTACGGCTTCTACCATGCCCAGGCCATGGTGGATGAGGCCTGGGAGTTCGCGGCCCCGGAAACCGCGGTGTGGGTGGCTTTGGTGGTTTGGGTTGCGCTCATCGAAGCGTTGAGGCGCAGTGCCGGTTGGGGTTTGGCGGTCATTGCGGGCGTCTTTTCCCTGTTGCCGATATTTGCCGCCGACCTGCCGGCCGCGTTGGCTGGCTTGTCGAGCACCTGGCAGGAAACTGCGGCCTACCATGTCTACAGCATCGAAAGTATTTTCGGGTTGCCTTTTCGCGCCTTCGTACAGCTCGTCATCGGCTTCCTGCTGTTCGGCGTGGCGTTGCAACAGAGCGGCGGCGGGCGTTTCTTTCTGGACCTGGCCTTTGCGCTGCTCGGCCGGGTGCGCGGAGGGCCCGCCAAAGTTGCCATCGTCTCCTCCGGGCTGATGGGTTCCATGAGCGGCAGCGTGGTCACCAACGTGCTCACCACCGGCCAGCTCACCATTCCTGCCATGCGGCGTATGGGGTTTCGCGCCGAGGTGGCGGCGGGGGTGGAAGCCTGCGCATCCACGGGAGGCGTGCTGCTGCCGCCGGTGATGGGTTCCACCGCGTTCGTCATGGCGACGTTTCTGGAGGTGCCGTATTTCCAGGTGGCGGCCGCCGCTGCGTTGCCGGCGGTGCTCTACTTTCTGGCGCTGTTTCTGCAGATCGACGCCCATGCGGCGCGCAAAGGCCTCGCCGGCGAGGCGGAGGTGCCTGGTGTGCTGGAGACGTTGCGCGCAGGTTGGTACTACGTGGGTGCGTTCGCAGCGCTCATCGTTTTTCTGGTGGTACTGCAGCAGGAGGCTATTGCGCCGTACTACGCCACGGCACTGCTGCTGGTGCTCAACCAACTGTCGCCCCAACACCGTTGGGATATGCGTGATCTCGTAGACTTTCTCGCCGCATCGGGTCGTCTGCTGGTGGAACTCGTGGCGGTGCTGGCAGGGGTGGGGCTCATCGTCGGCGCGCTCAGCGTCACAGGGCTTGCCGGCACCCTCGTGAACGATCTGCTGTCGCTGGCCGACGGGCGGCTGTGGTTGCTCATCGTCATGGGTGCGGCCACGAGCTTCGTGCTCGGCATCGGCATGACCGTGACCGCGGCCTACATATTCCTTGCCATCGTTCTAGCACCGGCGCTGCAGCAGGCTGGGCTCAATGCTATGGCCGTGCACCTGTTCATCCTGTACTGGGCGATGCTTTCGTTCATCACGCCGCCGGTGGCGCTGGGCGCTTTCGCTGCAGCCTCTATCGCCGGCGCCAACGCGTTACGCACGGGCCTCGTCGCCATGCGCCTTGGAGGTGCGATTTACCTGCTGCCGTTTGCCTTCCTGCTGGCGCCGGCGCTGGTGTTGCAGGGCGAGATGCTGGACACGGTGATGGCATCGGTCCTGGTCGTCGCGGGGCTCTGGTGCCTGGCCGGTGCGCTGCAGGGACACCTCATTGGCGTCGCCGGCTTGCGCTCTCCCGCGCTGCGAACGCTGGTTGGCGTGCTCGGTTGTGTCTGCATGCTCCTGCCGGCAGTGCTTCAGGGCTGAGCTCGTCGACTGTGGCTACGTCAGTCCCAGGCCGGCCGCGGTTCAACGATCGGGAAGCGGCGTTCAAACGTGTCGAACAGATTGCCAAGCGCCACCAGTGCACCAGCATCACCTTCGATCGTCAGTGAACCGTTCTCCAGCAGAGGCTGTGCATCGGTGAGCCCCAGCATGAGGCGTTTGAACCCCAGCACCGGGCAGTGCACCGTGGCCGTCGCCGTGCGGCTCTGGCGCTCTGGAAAGGCGTGCAGCACACTGTTGCCGATACTCAGCAGCCATTGGCTTTCCGGTTCTGCGAAATGCAAATTGATCTGTAAGTTCAGGCCGTCTGCACGCTGGGGATTGAGACGCACGGCCATCACCTGAAACAGCTGCTCCAGCGGCATGCCGCGGGCGATGCCTTCGCTGGCCGCGTAGCGGCTACCGGGCGGCGTGCCCTGGCGCAGCTCCAGCGCGCCGCACAGGTAAAAGTTGCGCCACGGCGCCGACTCGGCCTGATAGCCCATCTGCTCCAGCGCGTCGGCCAGCAGGCTGCGTGCGCCGTCATGTGACGGATCGCTTTGCACCACGTGGTTGAGCACCTCGGCCACCCAGCGGTAGTCACCGGCATCGAAACAGGCCTGTGCCTTACGCACGACCGCATCGGCGCCGCCCATGAATTCCACGTAGCGAGCCCCGGCTTTGCTGGGTGGCAGCGGATGCAGGGTGGCGGGATTGCCGTCGAAGTAGCCGAGATACTTCACGTACACGGCACGCACGTTATGGTGCACGGAGCCGTAGTAGCCGCGATTATGAAATGACTGCCCGAGTGCGTCCGGTAGCGTCACCTGCTCGGCGATCTCCTCCTTGGTGTAGCCCATGTTGGCCAGGCGCAGGGTCTGGTCGTGGATGAATTTGTACAGATCGCGCTGGCTCGCAAGATACGCAACTGCCCGCTCGCGGCCCCAGATCGGCCAGTGGTGTGATGCGAACTGTACTTCCAGCCGATCACCGTAGCGATCGATGCTCTCATTGATCTGCTGCGTCCAGGCAAGTGCATCGCGCACCTGCGCGCCGCGCGGCGTGTAGACGTTGTGCAGATGGTGCGAGGTGATCTCCGACATGCACAGCGCCTTGAACTGCGGCAGGTAAAAAACGAATTCCGCCGGCGCCTCGCTGCCGAGCGTGAGCTGAAAGTCGAACTCCACGCCATCGATGGTGCGCACCTCACCGGTGGCGCGGATGATGTCGTTCGGGGGTACGAAGCCGGTGCTGCCCATGCTGAGCGCCGCACCGAGGCCCGTGGTGATGAAGCCCGTAGGCGAGGCGTCCAGGAGGTTGCCGTACATGTACGTGGCGCGACGGTTCATGACGTTGCCCGCCAGTACGTTCTCCGACAATGCTTCCTCGGTGAAGCCCACGGGTGCTACCACGGGGATGCTGGTGTTACCGGATGCATCGGCCTCGAGGATGCCGAGTACGCCGGCAAAGTGATCCACGTGGGAATGGGTGTACAGGCAACCGGTCACCGGCCGTTCACCCAGATGTTCGTTGGCAAGAGCAAGACCGGCGCGCGCCACCTCAGCGGAGGTGAGCGGGTCCACCACGATCCAGCCGCGTTCCCCGCGGATCAACGTCATGTTGGCGATATCGAACGAGCGGATCTGGTAGATGCCGTCCACCACCTCGTACAGGCCATGGTGCTGCGCGTTGAGCTGCGCCTGACGCCACAGGCTCGGGTTGGCGGTGTCCGGTGCTTCGTCGTCGAGAAATCCCACGTTGCTCAGGTCATAGGCCGGCCTTCGGCCGCGCTCGTGGGGGATGGTCAGCGGCTCGAGGGTGGCGATGAAGCCGCGCGCTGCGTCGTCGAAGCTCTGGCGATCCTCGAAGGGCAGGGAGGCGCGCACCTGAGCCTGGGCCTGTTGGGTGTGGTTTGTCGCCGGTTTTGCTTGTTTGTGATGCTCGTTGAGCGCCATGTCAGCTCCTGTCGAGTCTGGTGAAGTAGTCTTTCGCAGCAGCCACCACTTTGGGTGACAGCAGCAGGGTGGAAACCATGGTGGGGATCGCCATCAGGGCGAACATGCCGTCGATGATGCCGATGGCGGCTTCCAGGCTGATCACCGCCGCCACGAGGATGAAGCCAAGGTACACCCATCGGTAGTAGTGCTTGCGCTGCGCACCGAGCACGTAGTTGGCGCATTGGGTACCGTAAAACGAGTACGTGAGGATGGTTGTCAGCGAAAAACACACCACACAGATGAACAGCAGCACGGTGCCGGTCGGGCCGAGGAGGGCACTGAACGCAGCCGCCGTGAGGGTGACGCCGTTGGCGTCGCTGCCGTGCCAGACGCCGCTCACCAGTATCATCAACGCGGTGGCGGTGCAGATGATCAGCGTATCGATGATTGGCCCGGTCATCGCCACCAACCCTTCCCGCACCGGCTCATCCGTGCGCGCAGCGCCATGCGCGAGAGCTTCCGTGCCGATGCCTGCTTCGTTGGAGAAAGCACCGCGCTGCACGCCGTAGAGCATCACCGTGAGCAGGGCGCCGCCTGCTGCCGCCTCGCCGGTGAAGGCGTCTTTGAAGATCAGCGCGAAGGCGGCCGGCACGGCATCTGCGTTGAGCACGAGCGCTAGGCCGGTGCAGGACAGATAAAGTACTGCCATGAACGGGACGACGGCCGCTGCCACATGGGCGATGCGGACGATGCCGCCGAACATAACCACAGCGGTGAGGGTCGCCAGCAGCCCGCCGGTTGCCAGGTTGAACGGGAACGGGTCGGCGTCCACTGCCAGCCAGCCGTTGTCGATGAACAAGACATCGCGCAACACCTGCACGAGCTGATTGGTCTGGAACGCCGGCAGGCATCCCACCAGCCCGGCCACGGCGAAGAACATCGCCATCCAGCGCCAGCGTGGCCCAAGGCCTTCGCGGATGACGTACATCGGCCCGCCCTGCAGCTCGCCCTCGGAGTCGCGGCCGCGGTACATCACCGCTAGCGTGCAGGTGAAGAACTTGGTGGCGATGCCGAGCACCGCCGTCGCCCACATCCAGAAGATAGCACCTGGGCCAGCCACGTAAATCGCCAGCGCCACGCCAGCGATGTTGCCCATGCCGATGGTGCCGGACAATGCGGCGGAAAGCGCCTGAAAGTGGCTGATGTGCCCTGGGTCGGTGGGGTCTGAGTACTTACCGCGCAGCAGCGCCCACGCGTGGCCGAGGTAGCGGAAGGGTGTGAAGCGGCTTGCAAGAAGGAAGTACAGGCCTCCGCCGAGGAGTAGTACCAGCAGCCATGGCCCCCAGGCAAGCTCTGAGAAGGTTGTTGTAAGTGATTGAAAATCTTCAATCATTCGCTGGGGTTCCCCACCCGAATAAGGGAGCTAGCCTAGCGGTTTTTCGGTGCAAGGGGCAGGGCGAGGGCGCATAATCCCGACGTATGAGCGCCACCGATGAGTCACCGCTGGGCAAGCGGGCGGGCTACACCGACACCTACACGCCGTCGCTGCTGCATTCCATACCGCGGGCTGAGTCCCGCGCCGATCGCTTGCCTGCCGGTGCGTTGCCTTTTTATGGCGAGGATGTGTGGACGGCTTACGAGTTCTCCTGGCTCGACACCGGCGGCAAGCCGGTGGTGGCGGGGCTGCGGTTGCGGGTGCCCTGTACGAGCAGCCACATCGTCGAAAGCAAAAGCGTGAAGCTTTATCTCAACTCCTACGCCCAGACGCGGTTTGCAGATCAGGTAGAAGTGCACCGCACGCTGGAGAGCGACCTGCGTCTGGCGGTGCGCGCGCCGGTGGCGGTGCAGATACTGCCGCTCACACAGCTTGCCGAGTTGCCTGAGCGCTTGCCTGGTCAGTGTCTCGACGACCTGCCTCTGCGGGTCGAGCATTATCGCCCGCATCCCGATCTTCTGGCAGTTGCGGCATCGGAAACCGTGGTGCACGAGGCACTCTACAGCCATCTGTTTCGCAGTGTCTGCCCGGTTACCGGCCAACCGGATTGGGCGACCATGTGGATCGACTATCGTGGCCGCGCCATCTCACGGGAGGGACTGCTGGCTTATCTGATCAGCTACCGGCGCCACGCGGCGTTCCATGAAGCGACGGTGGAGCAGATCTTCCTGGACCTCGCCCAGCACTGTGCGCCGCAACAGCTCTCGGTGATGGGGCTCTTTCTGCGCCGCGGTGGCATCGACATCGTGCCGTTTCGCTCCACCACCGCAGAGCAGGCCACCCTCAGCAGGCTGCCGCGCCAGTAGCGCTTTACTCGCCCTGTCTGGGCGCGATGATGGAGCGCAGCCAGCGCCACCAGCCGTTGCCAGCCAGCATGTAGCGCTCGATGGCGCGGGTTTGAAACGCATCCGCCTCCAAGTCCGCCAACGCCTGTTGCCGTGAAACGATGTCCCGCGCCGGGTCGAGCTGCCGCACCACCACCGCCGGGTTGCCTGCGGCAATGACGCCTGCGGGGAGATCTTTCACGACCACGCTACCGGCGCCAACGATGCTGTCACGGCCGATGCGCACGCCTTTGCAGACGATGCTGCTGTCGCCGAGCCAGACGTTCTCCTCCAGCACCACCTCCCGGGTCTGACCGATGGGTTTGGCGCGGTTGTACAGATCGTGCCAGTCCGCATCTGTAACGTAGACGTTCGATGCAAACATGGTGCCGGCGCCTACCA
>JAUILW010001000.1 GCA_030432795.1 Gammaproteobacteria bacterium | reverse complement strand
GTTATCAGGAGATGGGACATGAGAATCGAATTGAAAGATCTGAGCGACGTGCAGGACCTGAGCGCGGACCAGCTCGGCAATGTTCGCGGCGGCTTGTACTGGAACTTCTATCGCCAGCCGAGCTATTTCTACAACAGCTTCTACATGCCGATTCTGCCGCTGAACACGTTTGCAGGCGCGCTGAACAACGGCTGGGCATTGCAGGGTGCCGCGTTCGATCGGGGCTTTAACAGCTGGATGACAAACTTCCGCAACTCGTAAGCGTCGCCGCCCCCGGACCTGTCCCGGGGGCGCTTTTTCGCCGCTGTGCTTCAAGCGTCGAGTCTATGGATTCACACTATCGTGAATGTCACCCCGGCATTTTCCGGTAGCCGCTCTAGCAGCGCATCCCCCATGGCCGATGCCGGCGTCCAGAAACCGCCGCCTACCACCGCCTCACCCATCGCGAGTGCGACTGCGCACTCAGCGAGCATCTTCGAGGTGGAGCCGTAACCTGGGTCTTTGTCGCCATGTACCCTGGCGTTCACGTTCTTGTCACGATCGATGGGGTGTTTGCCGAGCAGCTCGATGGTGAAGTAGCCGTTCTCGATGGTTTCTTCATCCGGACCCTCACCGGGCTTCGGCATCACTTTCTGTAGAAGATTGCGGGTTGCTTCAATGGCAGCCAGGCCGTTCATGCTGCGCATGCCGAGGCCGGTGGCGGCAGCACCCAGGAATCCGAGTGGACCGCCGCGCACGAGTGTGGCTTCGTCGTAGCGGAAGTCGCGGCCGTATCGGTAGCCCATCAGGGCATTGCTGCGCCGCACGACCCGTGTATTGATGCCGGCCATGACAAACGGCGCGATCCACGATGAGAAGTCCGTGTCGTATTCGGGCGTCAATCGGTCCGGTCCGTCGAGGCCTCGAGGTGCGCCCTTGGGGTTCAACGCGTACGGATCAGCCAGCGTGGTGATGATGGTCGGATCTTTTGCCGCCTGCTCCATCATGCTCCACATACTGTCGAGGGTGCCGCCGCTGAAGCCGCCTTTGAACGCCGATGCCCGGTACTTCACATGTCGGGCCGGCACGCCGTGGCGTGCCTGCATCTCTTTCTGCACGAAGTAGGTGCCCAGATCCGATGGGATGCTGTCGAAGCCGCAGGTGTGCACTATGATCGCACCCGA
>JAUILW010000207.1 GCA_030432795.1 Gammaproteobacteria bacterium | reverse complement strand
TTCAAGGCATTCTGTTTGCAATCCAACATGCCGCAGATTGCGCGGCAGTTCCTTCGCAGCGAGCGCATCAACCTCCTCTACGATCAGCTCTTCGTCAAAGAAGCGTCAACAAGCAACCGAACGCGCTGGCACAATGATCAGCCCTACTGGCCCATACGCGGCTGGCAGGTGGTGTCGGTGTGGGTGGGCCTGGATACCGTCACGGCGGAAACTGGCGCATTGGAGTTCGTCCGCGGTTCGCATCGGTGGGACCGCTGGTTCCAGCCGGAAACGTTTGGCATCACGGAGAACATCAACGCCTACGAACGCAATCCAGACTACGAGCCCATACCGGACATTGAGGCGGCGAGAGACGAATACGAGATCATCACCTGGGACATCGAACCCGGCGATATCTACGTGTTTCACGGAATGACGGTGCACGGCGCGCCGGGCAACAGCCGTCAGGACCGGCGGCGACGGGGTTACACCGTGCGCTACACCGGAGATGATGTGGTCTACGACCCACGCCCGGGTGTGAGCCAACCGATCCTCAACGAGGCACTGGAAGCCGGCGCGCCGATGACCAGCACGCAGAACCCGGAAATTGCCTAGCTGAGCGCTACGCCTGAGGGCGAACCCGACGGCCGAGCCAAGGCATGATCATTAGCAGGATGAGATAGACCACTGCCGCAAAGGCATACGGCAGCCAGGGCTCAACCTGGTAGAGCGCGCCGCCGAACAGCGGGCCGATGGTCCAACCCAAAGGTCCGCACGAACCGGCCACACCCGCCACAGAGCCCTGTTCCTCCGCTGACACGGCAAGCGATGCACCAGCCATGAAGCCCGGGCCGGCCAGCCCCATGCCGAGCCCCTGAATACTCAGCGCCATCGTCAACCAGAACTGCGTCTCCTGCGTGGCCATGAGTACGAAGGCAATGATCAGCAAAGGCAACGCAAGCTTGAGTAGCGTAAACGGCGCCACATCGAGACGCTGCACGATCACCATCTGCGAAAACAGCGAGCAGCCGGCGGAGAACATCATCGCGGTGCCGAACGTACCCGCGGTAGCAGCCGCGTCCAACTGAAGAGCGTCCTGGAAGCGAAAGCCCATGGTCTGCTGCACGAGACCGAAACCCATGAACATGATCACACCGACAACGATGAACGGCAGGATGCGCGGGTCGGTGTATTTCATCCGCGGCGGACGCACGGCAGCCCGTTCACGCGGCGGCTCACGGAGAAAGAACAGAACGAAAAGCCCGTTGAGAAAGGCGAGCCCGGCGATGAACCACAACGGCGTCATCAACGAAATCACCGCAAGCCCTGCCAGCGCCGGACCAAGGATGGCGCCGATGTTGTTGGCCGCGCCCGCTGCACCCATTCCTTTGGTGCGCTGGGCAATGGTCGTAATGTCCGCCATGTAGGCGCTGGCTGCGGGCATGGCAGCGGACATGATCGATGCGTGCACCATCCGCGCAACCACAAGACCGGCGAACAGCGGTACTCCGACCATCCATCCGGCAAGCCCTGCCTGCAACACGCTGTTGAATAGCGCCGTACCAAGGGCAAAGCCGAAAATGCCGATGAGCATCACCCGTTTGCGTCCCCACACATCGCTCAGCCGACCCCACAGGGGCGTGGTCAGAAACACGATTGCAGAGGACATCGAGATGATGAAGGTGATCTGCATCTCGTTGAGGCCGAGCTCGCGACCCAGCGGCGACAACACCGGGAACAGCACCGTGAAACCCATGCCGACGATGACGAGAGATGCCAGCAACGTGCGGCGGGCCGCGACGGCGGAAAAACCTATGGACATGCGATCAGCTCGCTTCGCGCGAAGAATACGCCACTACTGCTTACGAACGAGCAGCGATCCGATGGAGTAACCAGCACCGAAGGAACAGATGACACCGTAGTCGCCCGACACCAGATCTTCGTGGTGCCGCGCAAAGGCGATGATCGATCCTGCCGACGCCGTATTGGCAAACTCGTCAAGCACAGTGGGAGCTACATCCTGGCTCGGAACATCTCCGAGCAGACGCTTGATGATGAGTTGATTCATGTTGATGTTGGCCTGATGCAACCACCACCTTCGAACATCGCCGATCCCTACTCCGTGCTCGACAACCTGCGCCTCAAGATGCTCAGCAGCCATCGGGCACACTTCTTTGAACACCTTTCGACCGTTCTGGTGGAACAGCTTGTCTGCCGCGTATGGGTCCGTATCGTCTGCAAACGAGGTGTAGCCGAAGTTGGAGCGAATGTTGTTTGAATACACTGTCTTCGCTTGCAGCCCGACGATCTCGTAGCTGTGCTCCGAACGGCAGGCTTCCGCGCGCTCCAACACGATGGCTGTGGCCACATCGCCAAAGATGAAGTGACCGTCGCGATCCTTGTAGTTCACCTGCGGCGAGGTGAGCTCCGGGTTGATCACCAGCACCGCACGTGCCGAACCCGCTGCCACCGCATCATGCGCACGCTGCAGAGCAAACGTCGCCGCCGAGCACGCCACCAGCATGTCGAAGCCGGAGCCGTCGATGCCGAGTGCCGCCTGTACCTCGATGGCGATCGCCGGGTAGGAACGCTGCGTGTACGCACACGAAACGATGACCATGTCGATGTCTGCGGCTGTACGACCAGCAGCGGCCAGGGCTGGTTTCGCCGCGTTCAGGGCGATTTCGGCCTGGTGGGACAACGCATCATCCGGGCGCACCGGCAGCCTCGGCCGCATACGCTCCGGGTCAAGGATGCCGTCTTTCACGTAGGCATAGCGCTGCCGGATACCGGATGCTTTCTCGATGAACTCGCTGCTTGAGAACGGCAGCTGGTCGTCGTGTTCGGCATTGTGCCGCTCGACAAAGGCATTGTATGCAGCCACCAGCTCTTCGTTGGTGATGACATGTTCTGGATGCCAGAGGCCGACGCCGCTGATGGCGACCTTGTACGTCACGCTTCCTCCTCCAGTAGGGCCAGCTCTTCATCGCTGAGCTCCCGCGCCTCCTCCTCGAGCATTACCGGGATGTCGTCGCGGATCGGGTAGGCCAGTGCACTCGCACGGCACCACAATTCCTGCAGGTCGCGCCGATAGGTGAGCCTGGCTTTGCTCACCGGGCACACGAGTATTTCCAGAAGGCGACTGTCCATCAGGCGAACGGGTTCTTGAGCACGATCGTGTCCGCGCGGTCGGCGCCGGTGGAGATGATGTCGATGGGTGCACCCACGGCCTCTTCCACCCGGGCAATGTAGCGCCGCGCGTTCTCTGGCAACCCGTCCACTGAACGCACGCCCACCGTTGACTCACTCCAGCCAGGCAGCTCCTCGTACACCGGGGTAATCGCCTCGTAGTACTCGCTGCCGAAATTCGGCGCTGCCGTATCACCCGATCGCTCGTAGCCGGTGCAGATACGGATGCGCTCGAACCCATCCAGCACATCCAGCTTCGTCAGGCACAGGCCCGAGATACCGTTGATCTGCACGGCCTGGCGCAAGGCTACCGCATCGAACCAGCCACACCGTCGCGGCCGGCCGGTGGTGGCACCGAACTCATGCCCACGCTCACCCAGTCGCTTTCCATCATCGTCGAACAGCTCGGTGGGAAACGGCCCGGAGCCCACCCGTGTAGCGTAGGCTTTGGTGATACCTAAAACGTAATCGAGATAGGTCGGGCCGAAGCCGCTGCCTACCGCGGTACCACCTGCCGTGGTGTTCGAAGACGTCACGTAAGGGTAGGTGCCGAGATCGATGTCCAGCAGCGCGCCTTGCGCTCCTTCAAAGAGGATGTTTTCACCCTGCTCCCGCAGGCCGTGCAGCAATGCCACCACATCCGCCACCATCGGCTTGATCTGCTCTGCCACCTCAGCGCAGTCATCGAGGGTTTTCTGAAAATTCACAGGCGAGGTGTGGTAGTACTGCTTGAGCATGAAGTTGTGGTACTCCATCACCTCCGCCAGCTTCGCTGCAAAGCCCTGCCAGTAGAAAAGGTCACCCAGCCGCACACCGCGGCGCGCCACCTTATCTTCGTAGGCAGGCCCGATGCCGCGACCCGTGGTACCAATCTTCATGGCGCCGCGGGCTTTCTCGCGGGCGAGGTCGAGTTCCACGTGGTATGGCAGGATCAACGGGCAAGCAGCGGAGATTTTCAATCGCTCCCGAACCGGCACGCCGTTGTCTTCGAGCTCAACGACTTCCTTGAGCAGCGCGTGGGGTTCTAGCACCACACCATTACCGATAAAGCAGGCCACGCCCTGCCGCAGAATGCCGCTCGGCACGACATGAAGAACGGTCTTCTTGCCATCGATCACCAGCGTGTGGCCGGCGTTGTGTCCGCCCTGAAACCGCACTACCGCTGCAACCTGATCGGTCAGCAGGTCGACGATCTTGCCCTTGCCCTCGTCACCCCATTGGGTGCCGATGACGACTACGTTACGACCCACGTCAGTTCTCCAGCTCTTTCACGATCCAACTTCCGTTATCCAGCACAAATTCTCTGTCGCACCGCCCGTCTGCGGCTTCATCTTCGGCCAGCGCGCAAATTACCACGTCTCCGGCGGCCCGCCGTGCCGCCACCGCGGCAGCCAACGTCGCATCGGAGGCCTTCAACGGTGCCCAGATGGCCCGACAAGGCTCGCCGGTGGACGCGATCAAGCGTTCGAGACGCATATCGAAGCCGGTAGCCGGCCGACCTCGGCCGAAGTTGCTGCCGATATTGTCGTAGCGCCCGCCCTGGGCCAGAGAGGCGCCCTGGTCGGCCTGATAGGCCGCAAACACCGGCCCATTGTGATAGCCGTAGCCTGCAAGCTCCGACAGGTCGAAGCGCATCTGCACGCCGCTGCCCTGCAGCCGATCGATAAGGCACAACAGATCGTCGATCGCGCGTCTGGCTGCCGCCGGCGCTCCAGCAAAATTTCCCGCCGCCACTGCCAGGTCGTCCGCCGAACCCATCATGGTCGGCAATGCCACCAGGAAGTCACGGCTGCTGCCCGCGGGCAGCAACGCGGCAATGTCCGACTCCGCTTTGCGCTGCACGGCGTCAAACAGTCTGCGCTCGGCTTCTGCATCCAGACCTAGATCCGCCGTCAGTGCACCGTATACTCCCATGTGGCCCAGCAACAGTACCGGATCGCTCACGCCAGCCACGCCTAACGCGGCCAGCATGAGCTGCACGACTTCAGCATCGGCTTCGAGACCCTCGCTGCCGAAAACCTCCGCACCGGCTTTGTACGGGTTACGGGAATCCAGCGCTCCGCGGGGATTGGCGAACACCACGGGGCCGGCATAACACAGGCGCTGAACACCTGATTTGGGGCGGCTGTGCGCATCGATACGCACCGCCTGGGATGTGAGATCAGCACGCACGCCCAGCATTCGCCCGGAGCGTTGATCGACCACCTTGAGGGTCTGCAGATCCAGGTCCGCGCCGCTGCCCACAAGCAAAGAGTCGAGATACTCCACCAGCGGCGGTTCGACATGCTCGTAGCCCCAGGACGCGAACAGATCCAGCACTTGGCGCCGCAGCCTCTCCAGCGCCGCCGCCGCAGGCGGCAGCAATTCCTCCACCCCGTGAGGCAGGCGCCACTTTCCGTCGTTCATCGGCCTGTCGTCAGCCGTCGTCTTTCTTCAGATACTTGAAGAACTCGCTGGACGGGTCGATCACCATCAGGTCGCCTTTATTAGCGAACACGCGGGCATAGGCGTTGATGCTCCGATAGAACTCGTAGAACTCCGGGTCCTGGTTGAACGCCGAGGCATAGATCGATGCAGAGCGCGCATCACCGTCACCGCGGATGCGCTCGCTGTCTCGATACGCTTCCGCCTCGATGATGATCGTCTGCCGCTCCGCGTCGGCACGGATGCCGGCGGCAAGCTCCTGACCCTGCGCACGATAGCGTTGCGCCTCGATCTGCCGCTCCGACCGCATGCGGGCATACACCTCAGAGGAAACCTCTGTGGGCAGATCGATACGTTTCACGCGCACGTCGATGACCTGCACGCCAGCGGCTTCACGCATGACGCGATCCAGTGAGGTGGTCAGTTCCTCCATGAGCTGGTCGCGTTCACCGGACACCACTTCGTGCATGTCGCGCCGTGAGATCTGGTTACGCAAGCCTTCGTTCACCCGCTCGGCCAGGATTCGCGTGGCAACGATCTCGTCGCCGGAGGTCGCCGTGTAGTACTTGCCAACATCCGCCACCTTCCACTTGGCGAAGGAGTCGACGATCAGTGGCTTCTTTTCCAGCG
>JAUILW010000999.1 GCA_030432795.1 Gammaproteobacteria bacterium | reverse complement strand
CGCTGGTGCCTACCTTCGATGGTGGCAGGAAGCATCCGTGTGGTGGGCGTCGCCGGATCGTGAAGCAGAAGGCTGCGGATACTGGCGGGAAGTGGTGCCGCTTCCGTATGAGCGCTTCGAAACCCTGCACAGCACGAGCGCTGCCCACGGTGTCAGCAGCAGCGCAGCGGACATGGTGGGTCCGATTCTCGAACACGGCTACCCGGGTGGAGCGCGCGATCGCATCTCCTGCAGCGAGCATGTGGATCTGCGTCGCCGCGAGCAAACTACTGCGGTATCGGCATCGGCGCAGCGCGTCCTGATCATCCCGCCTGAGAATCTTTGTGTGATTCGCTCCGGGCAGGATTGGTCCCTATGTTCTGTAGAGGAGCGCGAGTACTACTTTGAGCACGTGCAGCCAGTGCTGTTGAAAGGTATGCGGTATCTGAATGAGCATCCGCAGGAAAGCGGCTGTTTGAGCATGCGATTCGTGCGGGAGGCAGACCTGGCCGGAGTGCCGCTGGAGCGAACCTCCGGCATCGGCTTTGCAGTGGATATCTTCGCGTTCGAGGACTGGGCCAAGAGCCATCCCACACACACGGCGATCTTCGATCGGTTCATGGAAATGGTTGGCCGCTTTGGTGAGTCCATGCAACTGCAGCTCTGGCATGAGGTGAGCGTGATGCCTGCGCAAGGTGCCGAGTTCGAGTATATTTCGTGTCATCCACGTACTGGCTTGCTCAGCGTGATCAGCTGACCAGTATTGGAACCTTCAGGTAACGCCATGCAACCGATCATCGCAACGGGCTATGTCAAAGATACGCACGCGTTGGCGGAAAATCGCCGTAGCGAGTATTGGCATGACATCATCTGTGATGAGTTCGTTCGCCTGGACTGCGCCTGCAATGCCGAAGCGTTCGCCGGGCAGCTGCGTGGAGGGGTTGGCTTTGCGGATGTCAGCTTCGCTGAGGTGTTGGCAGATCCGCAGGTTGTCACGCGCTCGAAGCGCAAAATCGCAACCGCCACGGAAGAGTTTTTTCTTATCAGCTTTCAGGTGGAAAGTCGGGGTGCGGTGCGCCAGAACGGCCGGGAGGCGGTGCTTATGCCAGGCATGTTTGCCATGTACGACAGCACCCAGCCTTACAGCCTGCACTTTGAGGAGCGCTTTCATCAGCTCGTGGTGCA
>JAUILW010000998.1 GCA_030432795.1 Gammaproteobacteria bacterium | reverse complement strand
GAGGCGGTCGTGCGAACGTGCGCGGTGCGCTTGCGCCCCGTGCTGCTGACGACGGTGACGACCATCGTTGGCTTGATGCCAATGGTACTCGGCATCAATATCAACCTGATCGAACGCGAGGTGACCTTCGGTGCGCCCAGTTCGCAATGGTGGACCCAGCTTGCTTCCTCGGTCGCTGGCGGACTCGCTTTCGCTACTGTGCTGACACTGTTCCTGACCCCGAGCCTGCTCATGATTCAGGCCAATGCGTCCGATTGGCTGGCAGCGCGTCGCGCCTCAGGCAGCCATGCTCCTGCAAGCGCGGAGCCCGGGCACCGCTGAATCGCCCTCTCGTGCATCCAAATCCGGGCGCGCGGCATCTAAGAGTTACAGAATCCGGTTGGCGCCGAGCGCCAGCCGCCTGAGCCGCCGCGCACGGAACGGCGGCTCGGCATTCTGGTCTGACACGAAGCCGGTATTGCGTTATACCGAACTAGTGTTATACTCAACTACAACACTAATTAAGTGATGGCTGCCACCCTATGAAATCCTTACCTTTAGCATTCATCCTCGCCACAACGCCGGTTGCGCTGGCCTTGTCTGGCTGCGGTGCCGGGCAGGCGCAGAGCCTGGCCGAGAACACCGGGTTCGAGGCAGCTGCGATACCCGTCGAGGTGCGCTTTGCGACCCGCGGCGACATTTACGCGACCTACTCGGCAACCGCCAACATCAGCACCGAGGGCGATGCGCCGGTGCTGGCCAAGGTCGCCGGGGAAGTGCGAGAGTTGCTGGTCGAGGAAGGCCAGCATGTCGAGGCCGGCCAGGTGCTTGCACGCCTGGACGGTGAGCGCCTGCGCCTGGAAATGCTGTCCGCACGGGCCAATCTTGAACAGGCACGCGGCGAGTACCGGCGCTATGTCGACTTGCACGCACGCGGCCTTGTCAGCAAGGCAATGTTCGAAGGCCTGAAATACGATCTGGATGCACTGCAAGCCACCCATGATCTGAAAGAACTCAATTACGAATATTCGAGCATCCGTGCACCCATTGCCGGTGTTGTATCGGGCAGAACCATCAAGCTGGGTGAGTCTGTCAAGGTCGGCCAGGAGGCCTTCCGGATTACAGATACCAGCGAACTTCTTGCCGAGCTGCAGATCCCGCAGACGGAACTGCCGAAGTTTGCTACAG
>JAUILW010000997.1 GCA_030432795.1 Gammaproteobacteria bacterium | reverse complement strand
GTGAACGGCACGTTCATGGTGGAACGGTAGGGCACCGCGACCGGCGCGCGGTAGAAGTTGCTGGCATCGATTGCGTTGTACAGCGTCGCTGCTTTGTGCGCGTTCGCCTGTTGCACGGCCTGCAGACCGCCAGCCGCCTTGAGCCACTTGAAGACCAAACCCGCCAGATACCAGGTGTAGGTGGGCGGTGTGTTGGACATGGAGTCTGCTGAGGCATGAACCGCATAGTCGAGCATGCTCGGTGTTTCCGGGCGCGCATGGCCCACCAGGTCTTTACGTACCACCACCAGGGTGAGGCCGGCGGGACCGATGTTCTTCTGCGCGCCAGCGTAGATCAGACCAAAGCGGCTGACGTCCACCGGCCGCGACAGGATGTCGGATGACATGTCCGCCACGAGTTCCGGGCCGACGTCGGGAAATTCGTGAAACTGCACGCCGCCGATGGTCTCGTTGGAGCAGATGTGCACATACGCTGCATCGTCGTCCACCGCCCAGGTGGCACGCTCCGGAATGCAGTCGTAGTTGCTCGCCCCGGAGGTGGCGATCACCCGCGCATCGCAGTACTTGCCTGCCTCTTTGATGGCCTTGTCGGACCACGCGCCGGTGTGCACGTAGTTGGCCACGTTGCGTCCGCGCAGCAGATTCAGGGGAATTGCAGCAAACTGCTGCGTGGCACCGCCCTGCAGGAAGAGCACGTGGTAGTCATCGCCCACACCCAGGAGCTCGCGAAAGTCCGCTTCTGCGGTTTCCGCAATCTCGATGAACTCGGCGCTGCGATGGCTCATCTCCATGACGCTCATGCCCGTGCCGCGAAAATCGAGCATCTCTGCCTGCGCCTGCTCCAGAACGCTGGTCGGCAACGCTGCCGGGCCTGCCGCAAAGTTGTGCGCGCGGCTCATCCTTCCTCTCCTGATGTTTCGTCTTGTGCAGCGCCGGCGGCGGCTTCGTCGGTTTCCGGTTCGGCAATGCGCTCCACGCCGATGAGCTTTTCATCCCCGCGCAGGTTGATCAGGCGCACGCCCTGGGTATTGCGGCCGAGCAGCGACACCTCGTCCGAGGTGGTGCGCACCAGGGTGCCGAGGTCGGAGATGAGCATCAGCTCGTCGCCATCGAACACCTGCACCGCGCCGACGATGGCGCCGTTACGACCGCCGGTTTTGATATCGAT
>JAUILW010000996.1 GCA_030432795.1 Gammaproteobacteria bacterium | reverse complement strand
AAGGACGTGTCCACCGAGCCGTCCGTGTTCAGGCGCAGCACCAGCCAACTGTTCGGATAGCTGGTCATGCCAGCGATGGCGAGCTTGCCGTCCGCCTGCTGCACCACTTCGATGCCGTCAGGTGACGTGGCTGAAGGGTGCGTCCAGGTCACCGTGCCACCGCTGCCAAACGATGTATCGGCGGTGCCGTCGGTGTTGTAGCGAGCGACCAGCAGTGATGCGCCACTCGACCCCGTGATGACGATCTGGCCATCTGTCTGCAGAGTGAGCCCCGCAACCGGGTTGCCGACATCCAGAATGCCGTCGGCGTCGAACGTGGTGTCCAGCGAGCCGTTGGTGTTCAACCGGATGACGCTGTTGTCGCCCGCGGCCAGGATCTTGCCGTCCGCGGCGATGGCCACCTTGTCCAGCTGCTCGAAGTTGCCAGCGAGGTTGAAGACGGCGAAGCCGTCGGTATCGAAGCTGGTGTCGAGGGAGCCGTTGGTGTTGAGCCGAGCGACGAACGAATCGACGCCGGTGTCGCCCACCAGCACGATCTGCCCGTCCGCCTGAATGGTCATGGCGCGCACCGAGTCGGAGCCGCCGAGATCGTGGGTCGCGATGCCGCCGGTACCGAAGGTGGCGTCCAACGAGCCATCGGCGTTGTAGCGCACCACGAACAGGTCGCCGCCGTCCACGCCACCCACCAGGATCTTGCCGTCAGCCTGCACCGCAATGGCTTCGAAGTAGGCGCCTGAGCTGTTGTCGGCGTAACCCGCGGTGCCGAAGGAGGTGTCGATGGCACCGTTGGGGTCGAGCTTAACCAGCGCCGAGTTGAACGTCGTCGCGCTGTACGGCGTGATCAGCATGCTGCCATCGGCGAGCACAGCGGATGCAGTGTTCTGGCCGTAGCCCGAGTCGCCGCTGGTGAACACCGCATAGCCCGGTGCGTTGAACGTGGGGGCGTCGTTCGCTGCCGCCACATCCAGCTGCATCTGGTAGGTGTCAGAAGTGGCAGCACTGATCGCCCAGGCAAAGATATTGGCGGCGAGGCGGTCGTTAGCCGTTACCACGCTGCCGTCGCCGGTCATGGATGCACGGAACGGACCTTCATCGGACAGGAATAGAATCCAGCCGTCGCCATACTGACGCAGCACCATCGTTGGCTCGCCGCTGACCGAGTCCACCGC
>JAUILW010000206.1 GCA_030432795.1 Gammaproteobacteria bacterium | reverse complement strand
ACCCGCGCCGTGGCGTGAACATTGCTGTAGATCTGCTCAACAGACCCGCCACCACGCGTGTGTATCGCCAGCTCGAGCACATCGTGCGGGACGTTGACGGTGCCATCTATCCGGCGAAAGACGCGCTCATGCATGTGGAAACCTTTCGTGGCGGTTATCCGGGCATAGATACCTTTCTGCGCAGCAAGGATCCGCTCACAACCTCACTGTTTGCTCGGAGAATGCAGCTGGTATGAATGATCTGTGGTTGGTGACGGGGGCAACCTCCGATATAGCAGTGGCTGTGCTCAACCAGATGGCGCGTGGCCGCGGCTTCGTATTGGCTGGTCGTGATGCACCAGCGTTGGCAACGCTGTCCGAGCGTCTGTTGTCCCGTGGTGCCGTGTCTGCAGCGGTAGTGGTACACGACTTCGGTGAGACTGAAGACCGTTGGATGGCGTGTTATGCGCACCTGGTGGAGGCGTTCGGACGTCCGGACCACCTTCTGCTCGCACAGGGCCAGCTGCTCGATTCGGCGCAATCCGAAGCGGACGGCAGCGCGCTGATGCGCATGTTGCGCGTCAACCTCACCAGCGCCGCTCAGATACTGCGTGCACACGCTGCAAATCGGCAGGATCAGGCGTTTCAGGCGGTGGTGTTGAGCTCCGTAGCGGGTGATCGCGCACGCCCTTCGAACTACGCATATGGCGCCAGCAAGGTGGCACTGAACTACCTGATCGATGGCCTGTCGTTGCAGCATCCAGCTGCTCGTTGCCTCACCGTGCGCCTCGGGCCGGTGCGCACCCGCATGACGCGGCACCTGCCGGCTGGCCCTATGCTCGCCGACCTGCCGGCCGTTGCGTCGCGCATCTGCCGGCTGATCAGCCGCCAACAGCAGGGCACGGTGTACGTGCCCGGACGCTGGCGCTGGATCATGCAGGTCGTGCGGTTGCTGCCGAGAGCGCTCCTCGCGCGACTGGCGCTCTGAACATCCAGATCGCGACAGCAAGGAAGTATGCCGACAGGCCGACGTTCAGCACCACGTAGCGGATGTGGCGATCCTCGGTGACCATAGCAATGGCCCAGAACAGTACATACACCAGCACCTGACCGAAGCCCACGAGTGCAGCGCCCCGTGTGTCACGCGCCAGCAGCGGCAACAGCATCAGCGCCGCGTAGTAGTAGCGGGACAGCACGAGCACGCTGAAGACCACGAAGATGCCAAGCAGCAACGCGCGGTCGGCATCCGTTCGCCATGCCGCGACGACCGTGGCCGCCAGCAACGCAGCCGCTGCAGCCCAGTAGGCCGCACCGGATGCGGCCAGATTCTCTGCTCGGGCAACTTTGTCCATGGGTTCGAACAAAGCGGTGAAGTCGACGCTGAACAGATGCTCGAGACCAATTCGGCGCTCACCCAGGGCGTGGTCGCCGCTGTGCACCGTCATCGCCGTGATGAAGTCGAGCCACGCGTCGATGCCGCCTCCGAGCAGCAGGCTGAAGAGGAACAAACCAACGGCCCCCGCGATACAGCCCGCGGCGAACCGAAACGCATAGGCCGGCACGCGGCGCGAAACGATGAGCTCGCGCAGCACCGGCAGAAACCAGGCGGCGATGAGAAACAGCGGAAACACCCGCGTCATGACCGCGTAGGCGAGGAACATGCCGGCGAGCACGTGGCGCTGCCGTTTCAACAGACACACTCCAACGGCGATGGCGCAAAACCAATCGAACTGCAGAAACCCGCCCACCGCGCGGGCGATGTTCGCCGGGCTCAATACGAACAGCAGCAGCGCCAGGATTGCCAGTGGCGCGCCGAATGTGCGGGCGATCAGTGCCGCGGTGAGCACCACCAGCAGCACATCGAGCATCGCCAGCAGCTTCAGGCCCTGTGCGCTCGGGTCGATGAAGGTCGTGAACAGACGACCGGTGGCGGTCCATACCGGTGGCGGGTTGTAACCGCGGTCGACGAAGATGCCGCGCCAGCTCGCGGCGCTTCGCTGCGGCGCGAGGGCGGCAACATCCGCTTTGAAGGCTTCCCAGCGTGCCGGCGTGAAGCGCGTGCGCCAGTCGTAGTTTTTCACGGCGCGGTTGGCGTTGATCACCTCGTAGGTATTCAGGTCGCGTACTTCCCGCACCTTGCCACGCCAGTAGTTGTTTGCTTCACGGTCGGCGGCGAGCGTTGCGACATACAGGTCGGAGTAGCCGAGCTCCGCGAAGTACTCGGCGCCCAGGTAGTAGTGGTAGACGTTCCATACCCGGACGTTGCCGTCCTGCAGCCGTCCCAGGTCCTTGTGCGTAGCCGCAACGGTAACCGCCAGAGCGAGGGCAAGCAGCAACGCCCAGGTGCCCGTCCGTGCCTCGTCGGCAACGGAGTCGTCCCATAGCAGGTAGAGGAGGAGGGCGGCGGCCAGCGCGCAGAGCGTGAGCAGGAGTTCAGGGCTCAGGTCGATGAAACAAGCCAACGCTACAGTTAGTGCCGGCAACCCCCAGGTTGCCGGTTGTACGGATGCCAGGCGCATCAGTAGCGCAGCCGAAGCTGCAACTCGGCAAGGGTGGCGGGCTCTGCATCGCCGAACGCTTTGCCCGGGCGAAAGTAGCCAGCTGTGAGGTTGACTTCCCAGCGGTCGAACTCGCGCAGCGCCAGTACGGCGTCCACCTCCCAGCCGAGGTCGGCGTCGCGGCCGTTGGGCCTGCGGTCCAGATCAGCGTTCGGCAGGCTTCGGCTCAGCGCGTGCTGACGGTAGCGGTGGCCGATGATCTCCACCGAACTCCTGCGAGCGAAACGGCGCGCCACGGACAGGGTAGCGATGTGCAGGTTGGAAAGCTCCGGATCCAGCACCTCTCCGTAGTAGCGCACGGATTGGTTGCCGCCGAGACGGCCATTATTGTCCTGCAGGCCGCTTTGGCGAAACGTGTCGTCTCCATCAGAGCTGCCGGAAGCGAAGGCATAGCCCAGGGTCACCGTGGTGTTCGAGTTGCTCGGCGTCCAGCTCGCGCCGCCATCCACGGCCCAGCCGCGCACACGGCGATTGTCCAGATCCCCAAACATGTAGCTGGTATCGATCCAGCCTCCGAGCCCCTCGTCGGCGGGTGCCAGCCATCGCAGGCCGAGGTGCGTCTGGCGCTCGTCGACATCGTCGTTGAAACGGCGGTTGATCACGTAGGCTGCCTTGTGCGTCTTTGCGTTCGCGGCGGACACATAGAGCATGGTGTTGACGGCCTGCTCGTTGCGTTCGGAGTCGCCGTCCACCGAGGTGGATGCGGACAGCTCCCAGTTCAGCCGCTTACCACGTCGAAACAGCCGCACCGCATCGAGATCATGGTCGTACAACCACTCGCGGGGATCGTCGAAGTCCTGCCGGCCCAACGCCACGTCGAAGCCGCCGGGCAGATCCCGCCACAGCAGAAAGGCGCTGCGCAGTCGCGCATCCGCGCGGTGCTGCACCTCTTCATGGCGAATCTCCCGGCGTCTGAGCCGGTGCTGCACATCCAGCACGCCGGTGAGACGGCTGTTGGGCGACCAAGTGAGCTGTGCGCGGAGGTTGTGGTTGAGATCGTCGCGGTTGTCGTCCGCGTCCACGTCGCGATCGTCGCGGCGATCGAGTTCGTAGTTGAAATGGCCGTTATAGGTCAGGTCCTGCTGCAGAGCGGCATGCAGCGAACCGCCTATCATGAAGCCTTTTCCGAAGGTGTCATCGCTGTCGTAGAGCGCTTGATCCGACGAGTGGCTCGGCACGGGCAAGGTGCGCCGAGCTTCTTCCAGTGGTACGCGTTGGCGGCGTTGCGCTGTGGGCGGTAGCAGGGCATCGATGCCTGCCAGCGTCACATGCAGGCTGCCGTCAGGCGCGGTGTTGACGCGGTCGATACGTCCGCGAACGCGTGCTTCGGCTCTGTCCCACGTGCGCACACGGGTCACATACAGGCCGTCCCCGCCTTGCGGCAGACCGGAGACGCGTGCACGTTTGCCGTTGCGCAGCTTGGCGATGCGTGGGCCGAGCAGGCGTTTGCCGTGCAACGTCGGCGTGCCATCGTCGAGCAGCCTGATGTCGCCGCGCAGTTCCAGGTGGCGGGATGGGTCGCGCAGGTCCATACGCTCGGCGACGAAGCTGCCGTCCTGGTATGCGCCGCGCAGCTCGACCCAGTGCCCGACGCGCAGATCCTGCGGTGCGAGTGCCTCGGCGGTGGTGCCGAACAGTAGGGTGAAGAAAAGAAGAAGCAGGTTAGGTGCGTGCATCTGCGGTGCGCCGGTTGGTATGTGCATTTTCGGAGTGCCTGTCGGTGATGAGTTGGAAATCGGTGCTGCTGGCGATGATGGCGGTGCAGCGCATCTCTTCGATGGCGCGGCGCAGTAGCGCTGCCAGTTCCGGTTGCTGCCGCAGATGCGGGTCGTCCACCAGCAGCAGGCCGGGGCGCACGATGAGCGCTCTCGCCAGGCGCAGGCGCGCCTGGCGGGCACCGTGCCAGTGCCGTACGTCGGTGCCATCGGTATCCGCTTGCAGGCCGCACAGCGCCAGTGCGGCAGCTATGTCCGCATCGCTGCCATCGGCATATCGCAGGTTGGCGTGCGGATCGCCGTCGATCAGCGGTACGTGCTCGCTCAGCCAATGCACGCGGCGTGTCACCGTGTCGATGGCGAGCCGTGATAGCGGTTGCTCGCTGATGTATATGCCGGTGCTCGTATCGCGTTGCAACCTGACGAGGGCGGGAAACAGGAAGTCGCACAGTTCCGCCGGAAGTACGCGGGTTGTACCGGCTTCGACAGTCAGGTTTTGCTGTTCGCCGGACGCCGGGTCGACGAACGCCGGCATCCGCACACTCAGTGCACCGCTATCGGGTAATGGCAGCGTATGTGCGGGTTCGGTGACACGGGGTGCGCTGAGCAGTGTCTGCACGCGCCTGCGCCCTTCGATGAAGTTGACGCGGTAGTCCATGGCGCGGGTGAGCTGGGCGAGCGCGGTGGCGGCGAGGCTGAACATCAGCAACACCGCTACCAGGCTTTCGACAGGCGTGTGGGCGCCGAAAGCGATGAGCCCCGCGTAGGCCAGCGGCATGGACGCGGTGGGCAGGAGTCGCAGCGCCTGGGCGTAACGCGTGCGGTTGCCGAGTGCCTGCCGAAGGCTGGTGCTGCGCTTGCGGATGCGCTTCAGGTCGCGTCCGGCGCGGCCGAGCAACCGCGCGGTTCTGGCGTGGAGGACCAGTCGGCCCACAAGCGTTGCAAGTCGGCCGCGCTGCGCGCGGGCTGCGCGCACGCGTACGGCAAGGTGCCTGCTGACGGCAAAGCCCACGCCCAGCACACCGGCAACCCAGGTGCAGTAGACGACGAGCAGTTGCGGCGCGACAAGCCCGATGGTGAGGCCTATTCCAGAAACGCTGACCGCGGCAACGCCGCCGCGGGCAACGCCCAGAGCGATCCAGTTACGCAGCGAGTTGAGATCGTGGGTGAGCCGGGTCATGGTCAGACCGAAGCTGCCGAGCACGTCTGCTCTCGTACCGTCGACTCTCGTCAGACGTTTGAGGAGCCGCTGACGCACGGAGGCGACATAGCGCTGGCCGAAGTGCTCCGCATCTCCCGCTTCGAGCACCTTGAGCAGGTAGATGGCAATGCCGGCGGCGCCGATGGCCGCGACATCGACCCATGGCACGCTACCGGTGCGCATACCCTGCAGCGCTTCGCGCGTGCTCCAGGCGACGGCGAATGCCAGCACCGCCTGTAACCCGGCGTTGGCAATCAACCGCGCGAACAGCGGTTTGCGAGCGCGGGTGAGCAGACGCGGCAGCGTGTTGCGCCTCATTGGCGTCGTCATAGCGCTATTCCCGGCAGCGCCAGGGCTGGCGTCAGAAAGCTTTGCATGGCAGCGCAACTACTGCGGATGAGCGCAGCTACATCGTGGCGCACGCCGGGTACTTCAACGAGTGCATGCTCGGTGGCATATCCAAGGGCTGTGGTTTTGCCGACGAGCTCGGTATGCCACGTCAGCGCGCGACGGACGCGGGTTGTGCCCTGGCGGGCATCCACACCATTGGCGGTGCGCAGCGAGCCATCCCTCGCGGTGTCACCGGCACCGACGATGGTCAGCGTGGGGACCTGCACAAACAGCTCCGGCTGCATGCGTACTCCGGGTAGGCTGCGGCCCACGCGCAATCCGTAGGGGTAGGCCGCGCAGGCATCGAGCATCGTGTAGAAACCGGCCGACATCAGCACCGCCCGCGCCACACGTTGCGGATGTGCAAACACAAACCGGTGCACGAACTGCGCGCCACCGGAAAATCCATGCAGCA
>JAUILW010000995.1 GCA_030432795.1 Gammaproteobacteria bacterium | reverse complement strand
GAGCGCTGGCAGCTCTACCTGGTGGTATTCGCCATCTGGTTGCTGCAGCTTTGGCTGAGCCCCTGGTGGTTGGCGCGTAACCGCTTCGGACCGGTGGAACTCCTCTGGCGCAAGCTCACCTACGGATTTTCCACACGCTGAGCGACCGTCGGCGTTGACGCTGCTCCGCGCCCCTCCCACACTTGCCGGCATGGACATAGAAGAACTGAAAAGCCGGTATCTGAACCTCGAGTTCGACCGCAAGGAGTTCCGCATTGACCCGGCGCGGGCCGCCACTGTGGCACGGCTCTCCGGAGAAACCCGTGCGGAGTGCATCGACCCCAACCACCCTGAGTTCACGGTACCGCACGCCTACCTTGCGAGCCTGGCATCCGGCCGTCATCTGCCCATCGACTTTCCGAAACTCGGCGGCTTGCCGATCGACGGCGGCAAGGCCGTGCGGTGCTTGAAGCCGGTGAAACCCGACCAGACACTCACCGGCCGCACCCATCTGCACGACATCTACGACAAAAGTGGCCGCTCGGGGCGCATGATCTTCCTGGTGTCGCGCATGGAGCTGCACGATGCCGACGGCGAACTCCTCGCCACCAGCGATTCGAAAATGATCATCCGGGAGCGCTCATGAGCATCACCAACGTAGATCAAGTGGAGTTCGGCACGGAGCTCGGCCCCTGGAAGCCGGATACCAGCATCGAGCACACCAGCGCTTTCGCCGAGGCCGTGGGTTGGGGCAGGGCAGCGCGCTTCAGCGACCACGAAGCGGCGCGGGCGGAGGGGCACGCAGGCGCCATGGTACCCGGCATCATGGGCATGGGCTTTCTCACCACATTGATCCGCACTTGGGCGCCAGAGGCGATCATCGAGGAGATCGACACCGTGTTTCGCGCGCCGATGATCGCCGACGAGGCCATCGAGGTGTCGGCAGTGGTCACCGATATCGACGAGGATGTCGTGGAGCTGGATCTGACCATCAAGAATGATGCCGCCGAGACGCGGCTGTTCGGCACCGCGCGGCTCCGCTTCAGCTGAACCGGCTTGGCGTGGAAGGCAGCCCCGCCACCTGGCGTGGCAGTTGCCGGCGTTTCATCGCTTTCTCATACAGTGCTTTTGCGCGCTTGTCACATGCAACCAGCAACGTCGCTTGTTCTCTCAGCGCCTGACGCAGCGGCAC
>JAUILW010000205.1 GCA_030432795.1 Gammaproteobacteria bacterium | reverse complement strand
GCTGGCTGTGATCGGTGTCTCAAAGAAGTTGGCTAAGCGGCTGGAAAAGAACTACGCCGCATTTAGTGTCACACAGGCCCAGTAGACTGGCCGCTCAGGGTTGGGGCCCGCCGCGAGCGGGCACGACACCTGCCTTTAGATGCTCGGTCTACGGAAGGGTCGTATGTGGGTTGCTGAGGCTGCAACGTTCGCTGTCATCATCCTCGTTGGGGTGATTGGTCTTCGTTACGCGCGTGAGCGCGCATCCATGCGTACGCGGCGTAAGTATGAACACCAGCAGCGGGAGTCCGGCGCCTCCCAGCGCGCGTAACCTTTTTTCCTCGTCGCCAGACGAATATTCAGCGTTGCTCGATGGTCGGGCTTGGCTGACCCAGCCGGCTTGCCGCCGCACCGACCTGCGCCTGCAGGACGCCTGCAAAATCTGCTGGGATCTGTAGATCGTCCCTCTGAGCCAGGACATTGAACTCTCCCACGAACCGCGCCAACTGGTCTGTGTGTGCCTTGTTCAGTGCGCGGCCCGTGATCGCGGCGAGCCCGGGTGCGTAGTCGTACCAGGGGCGATCCGTGTGCAATCCGCACACCTCATCGAGCAAGGCCAGAGCGATGGTGATGTCGTGATCCACGATCAGTGAGCGCCAGGGCTCCTCTGCCACAAATGCTGCCAGCGCCTCGCGTGCCTGGGGCGAGAGTTCCGGCCAACGCTGCGCGAAGCCTGGGTCGGCCAAATCGACGAGAATGCAGAAGTCCGCCATGTCCTGTTCAGCCAGGCTCGCCAGCGCTGCGCGAGCGCCGTCGGTGAGGCCGGCGCCAGCGAGAAACTGCACCTGCTCTGCCAGCTGCGCTGCGCGCTCATCGAACTGCGCAGCGAGCGCGGCATCTTCCTTCTGCGCTTGCACCATCTGCCGATTCAGATCCCGCCAACGCCAGAATCGGGAGGAGGGCAGGTGACGGTGCGGGTTGGCGTAATGTGTTCTGCTCATCCGCAAGACTTTCGGTGGCGTCGCACCATCGTACAATACGGGTATCCACGTGCAGGAGGGGAGCGACGCACATGAATGTTGGTGCGAAAACGGTGCTGGCCGGCAGTCCGCTGTTTCGGGGGGTGGATCGGACGACCCTCGATGCGCTGGCGGAGCTTGCTGCCAACCGTACATATGCGGCAGGAGAACAGGTGTTTCGCCAGGGCGATCCCGGGCGGCATCTCTTCGGCGCGCTGTCCGGCAAAGTACGCATCTCTGCAGAGTCGGAAGATGGCCGCGAAGTGCACCTCAACCTTCTGGGTGCCGGGTCCTTGATGGGAGAGATCGCATTGCTGGACGGTGGTCCGCGCACCGCCACGGGTATCTGTGTCGAGACGAGCACCTTGTTCGCGATTGAGCGGGTGCGCTTTCTTGCGTTCATGGAGCGTCACGCCAAGGTCGCCCAGGGCGTCATCGAGCTATTGTGCGAGCGGGTTCGCTGGACGAGCGCGCTGCTCGAAGATTCTGCGTTTCAACCCGTGCCGGTGCGCCTGGCGCGTCGGCTGAACGGCCTGGCAGGCGGCGAAGGCGGTGAAGTGCGCATCTCCCAGACGGATCTTGCGCGCTTCCTCAACGTCTCCCGGCAGGTGGTGAACGGCTACCTCATGGAGTGGCAGAAGCTCGGGCAGATCGAAGTGTCGCGCGGGCGCGTGCGGGTGCTGGACCTTTCCTCGGCGATGACGTCTAGCGGCGCCTGATTGCATCCAGGTCGCAGGAGAGGTCTTGGGGATGGCGGGCGCCGCGTAGCGATCGGGTGTTCGACTGAAAGTAAACATCGGCCGCCGGCTCTGTGCGCGCCCAGTCGTTGACCTCGCTGCGGTGGGCGATCTTCCAGGTGCCGTCGCGACGCTCGTAGCGGTCCACATAGCGGCCGGAAATGAACAGATCCTCTTTCTCGCCGGTGGCGTTGGTTACCCGGTGGAATGCCTGAAAGTACACCTCGCCAAATGCGATGTCGCCGTCGAGCGTGATGTTGATCTGCCCCAGCATGTGATGGTTGTCGTCGTGGTCCTTGAGCGCGCCCATAGCCATGTCCACAAACGCATCCGGCCCGCCCTGAAAGAAGCCATAGTCTGTTGTGGCGTCCTCATGGAACACGCCCCGCAAGCACGTGGGGTCTAGGCGATCGAGGCCGCGCATGTAGGTGCCTGACAGCTCGCTGATCTCCTGCTTGGCGAGTAATTCTTCAATGGTCATTTGTCCCTCCCCATTCCTTTCACTACATTCCTCTTCCGATTCCTCTCTACCCCTTCCTCTCGCCCCTGTTTCAAGGGCAGCTTCGATGGCAGACTGCGGCAGAATATCGCGTACGGCAGGAGGTTGGGAGCATGATTGGCACAGACGCTAAGTGGGACGCATTTCTCACCGAGCATCGCTGGGGTGTGCTGACGACGCTTCGCGCCGATGGCCGGCCCGTCAGTTCGGTGGTGGCCTACGCGAGAGAAGGCGACACGCTGGTGATTTCAACGCCCGCAGATCGATTCAAGACCACGAGCATCGAGCGCGACTCCCGCGTCAACTTCTGCGCCATATCCAACGCAGAACCGTTCAACTTTGTGGCCGTGGAAGCCGATGCCGAAGTGTTGCGCGAGGAACTGGTAGCGCCGACGCGGGCGGTGTTCCGCGCCATTGCCGACACCGCCTACCAGGAGCCGGAGGATCTCGCCGCCTGGATCGAACAGGACAACCGGGTGGTGCTGCGGCTCCACCCGGTGCGTGTGTACGGCGTGATCCGTTAGCGGATGGACTGCCCGGCGAATTCCGGAGCCGGCTCGTTACCGAGAAGAATGGCGCCAAGGTCCTGATATAGCGGGTGCGACACCCAGCGGTGTGTTGCGCAGCCGTGTGCATCGCGCAGCTTGCGTTCCAGCGGCGAGAACATCCGCATGCCGGACGTGCCGGCGGTGTTGTGCAGCAAATCGACCACCTGCATGCACACATTTGCACCGTGGGTGCAGGCCAGACGCGCATCCTGGGTGGCCTTCGCTGATGGCATGGGTGCACCGTCGAGCAGTTCACGTTCGATGGCGTGCATGCTTTCCATGACAAACGATCGAACGGCGCGATACTGGGCCATGGCTTCACCCATGCGGTACTGGGCGATGGGGCGCTGCTTGAGCGTGGCGCTCGACAGCATGGGGATCTTGCTCTGCGCCAGATCGGCAAAACACTCCAGCGCGCCTTTGGCTACACCGAGGGCGATGGCTACCTTGTTGTAGGACAGCCGCAGCGGCACCGGCATCCGGTAGACGGGGTTGTCGTAGTGCGCGGGCAGGCTCATCAGGTCCACACCGATGTGCTCGGGAGGAACGTAGCCGCCTTCGGCTTTGACGTCGTGGCTACCAGAGCCGCGCAGGCCCGCCACGTCCCATGTATCGAGAATCTCCCATTGATCGCGGTGCAGAAACCACATCTTGAAGAACGGCTGACCGTTGTCGTCCAGCTCCGGCTCATCACCGCGCATGATGGGTGCGGCCATGAAGCACCAGGTGGCGTTGTGGCAGCCGCTGATGAAAGTGCTCTGTCCCCACACGCGCACCCCGCCGTCTTCCTGGCGCTCTGCTCTGGGTGGGGTAGTTCCGGGACCTCCGCCTCCGCACATGACCACGCGCGGATTGTCGAGATACACGGTCTTGGCGATTTCCGGATCCATGCCGCCGGCGGCCATGGCGTTGATCTCCGAGCCGAGCATCACGTTCCAGGCGGTGGACGCGTCGATAGATGCCATCGCTTCGAGGATCTCGATGGTGTCGGTGGATGTGGCGTCCTCGCCGCCCAACTCTGGCGGCAGCGTAAAGCGGAAGAACCCGTCGTCGATGAGCTGGTTTACCAACTCGTCCGGCAGCCGCCGCATTTCCTGCGCGCGATCACCGCCTTCGGTAATGGCTTCGCGTAGTGACTCTACTTTTTCCAGGCGCGCCTTCAGCAGGGTTGCTTCCATATCAGTGATACCTCGTTTTCTTTAACGTTTAGCGAACAGTGAAATACGGGGGCAGAGACTGCCGGGTGATGGGCTCGAGCGTGGCCATCGGATCTTCTCCGTAGTAGGTATCCTGGCCCACGAGCAGGCCATCGCCCGCCAACGGCCAGATGACCACTACCTGGGCATCGGAGAGCCACAAGGCTTCGTCCTCGACCCGGTGCCCGGCAACCTCATCGACTCCCATAGCCTGCAGATCTTCTGCGCGATGGACCTGTTTGAGCCGCCCTTCGGTGACGATGTCCTGATCGCTCGCGACGACTTTCTCGATCACGAACTCGAGTTGCTCAGCCCCGCGGTCGAACATTTCCTGGTACAGGCCTTCGATAGTCTCGCGACCGCGCAGTACGATGGGCGCAGCCTGGTTCCACATGTGGTATTCCGGCTCAGCGGTGAGCGTGTGCATCACCGCCTGCAGATCGCCGTGGATCTCCGCGCGCAGATGATCTCGCACGCACAGCAATGCCGCCTTCTGGCGCTCGCTGGCCGCGCGCACAGCCGCATCTTCCAGCGGCTGCCAGCTTGAGTGTGGGTCGATTGCGTATGTCATGCCTCTCTGCGCCTATATAGCCACATTCTCGGTAGTGGATAAAGGCTGTATGCTCCCTGAGTAGAGAATGGGAAGCGCAGTTTGGCACGAGAACTCGCCACGCTCGGTAAGAAGGCACGCGCCTACGCAGAACTGCGCTGGCTGAGGCTCGATTACTGGGTGCCGCGTACAATCTCACGCGATGACCCAAGTGCCTATCGTCGTGCCCGGCTGATTGTTGCGGCTGTGGCCGTCGCCAGCACCGCGAGCGTTCTTGCGTCCATCTTCCTCTGTCAGATTGGCCAGGATCTCACCGCCACCAGGGTCGCGCTGACCATACCGCTGAACCTGAGTGCGCTCCTCCTGCTGCGGTTGAGTGGTGGTTCGACACAGATCACCGGTAACTACCTCATGCTGGTGTTTCTGCTCGAAACCGCTTACGACTATGGACCCGACGGCGGCTTCGGCGTGCTCGCTTCGATACTGCTTCCCATCGCTGCCGCCGCCGTACTGGGAGCTCGTGGCTGCGTCGTATGGACCGTCATCGCCGTGCTGTGGGCTGGATTTGCCGGCCCGATGTGGCTGCGGGCAGACGACTTCTCGGTAGCGCTTGGAGGGGCTGCTGCGATGATCTCCGCGGTGGTCGGCCTGGCTGCGTGGGTGATGGAGAAAAACTGGCGGGCGAGTTTGCGTGAGGTGCAGTCCACCCGGGCCGACCTGCTGGAAAGCGAAAAGACGATGCTGCGATTTCTCGACGCCGTGCTGCCGGCGTACGTCATTGCAGATGCCAATGGGATCGTCGAGGTAAGCGAAGCTTCCCGTGATTTGTTGGGCTACGAACCCGCGGCGCTGCAAGCGATGCCGGTATCGGAAATCCTGCATCCTGAGGATCTGCCCAGGCTCATGGATCAGATCAGCGCGCCGAGCGGATCTTTCCGTCTCGAACTGCGGCTGCGAGACATACACGGACAGTGGGTTTGGGTGGAGATGTTCGGCGCGCAGCTACGCGAGGTGGGCGGCGGCGTCCGGCGAATCCTGGCGGCTCGGGATCATCGAGATGAACGCAGACACCAGCAGCGTCTGCTGCAAGCGCAGCGTTTGGAGGGCGTCGGCCTGCTTGCCGCCGGGGTTGCCCACGATTTCAACAACCTGTTGACGGTGATCAACGGCTTTGCTGAGTTGCTGCCGGAAAGCGAGGAGCGCCTCAGTATCCTGCAAGCGGTGGGGGATGCTTCGGTTCTCACTTCCGGACTGACCGCCTTCGGCCGGGGTGGTGCCAGTACGGGGAGCGGCGTTGATGTCGGAGTGGCCATACGGCGTTGGGAGCCCATGTTCAGGAGCTTGCTCGGGGCGTCGATTCGCATGCACCTGCAGTTGCCTAGCGGTTCGTTAGGCGCCCGTATCGGGGAAGGGCCGTTCAACCAGGTGTTGCTCAACCTTGTGACAAATGCCAAGGAGGCGATGCCTGATGGTGGCACTTTGAGCATTGTCGTTGAAACGGTGAGCCTGAACCGGCGGCAGGCGTCAGATTCCGGCGTGGAACCGGGTGACTTTCTGATCGTGCGGGTCATCGACAGTGGTCGGGGCATGAGCGCGACGGTGCGTGAGCGCGCCTTCGACCCGTACTTCTCCACGAAGGTGGGCGCTGCCGGATCGGGGCTGGGGCTTTCAAGCGTTTATGGCCTTGTCAAACGACAGGGGGGTTCGGTTGAGATCACCAGCGACACCGGGCGAGGT
>JAUILW010000204.1 GCA_030432795.1 Gammaproteobacteria bacterium | reverse complement strand
GCGAGCCATGCACGCGTGCTGGTGGTTAAAGACGGTGACGTAGCGGCAGGCTTCGTTGTCGAGCAATCGCTAGGAATTCAGCACTTTGTGCTGTCGAGCTTCGAACCACCCGGTTCGGATGTGCCGCAGATGCTGGCCCCCTACGTGAAAGGTGTGTACCGGCACGGAGGCCGCGTGTTCTACGAGCTGCAGCTCAAGGCCATCCTGCAGGATCCGCGCTTTTTCGATGTGGCGCAGTCACCGACGCAGGACGACGAATCATCAGATATGCAAATGGACTTACACGAGGTTCGCCCATGAACTCAGGAAAAATGTCGATCACACTCGTCTCGCTGATCGTGCTGCTCGTCGGCGTGATTGGCGGGTTGGCTTACGTAGCGGCCACGAGTGATACGCCCATACTCAGCAACACTCCGTTGCTGGTAAGCATCGCCGGCATGGTGCTCATGGGCGCCATCGCGGCCGTGCTCGTCGGTGACACCAAACGTCAGCTCAAAGAGCAGGCTGCCCAGAACGAACGCAATCAAGCAGCCATTCTGCAGCTTCTGGACGAGCTTGCTGATCTTGCAGAGGGCGATCTGACCGTGCGCGCTTCTGTGACGGAAAACTTCACGGGCGCCATCGCAGACTCGATCAACTTCGCCATCGACCAGATGCGCGGCCTGGTTGCCAACATCAACGACCTGTCGGTACAGGTTGCCTCTGCCGCCAGCGATACGCAGAGCACCGCCAGCGACCTCGTGTCGGCGTCGGAACATCAGGCTCGAGAGATTACCGCTGCATCCCAGGCGATCAACGAAATGGCCGCATCGATCGACCAGGTGTCGGCCAATGCCGCGGAATCGGCCTCCGTGGCCGAGCGAGCTGTGGCGATCGCGGGCAACGGCTCGCAGGTCGTTCACGACACGATCCATGGCATGGACAGCATTCGCGGTCAGATCCAGGAAACTTCCAAACGCATCAAGCGCCTGGGCGAGAGCAGCCAGGAGATCGGTGATATCGTCTCGCTGATCAACGACATTGCGGATCAGACCAACATCCTGTCGCTCAATGCCGCGATTCAGGCTTCCATGGCGGGCGATGCCGGCAGAGGTTTCGCCGTCGTCGCTGACGAAGTGCAGCGCCTGGCGGAGCGCTCGAGCGCCGCAACCAAACAGATCGCCGCACTGGTGAAAACCATCCAAACGGATACCAACGAGGCGGTGACGTCCATGGAACAGACCACCGTGGAAGTTGTGGGCGGCGCTAAGCGGGCTGAGGATGCGGGTGTTGCGCTAGAAGAAATCGAATCGGTATCGAATAACCTTGCAGAATTGATCCAGAACATTTCGAATGCGGCCCGACAGCAGGCTGCGAGTGCGGGCCACGTGTCCAACCGGATGAGCGTCATCCAGGAGATCACCGCCAACACCGCCACCAGCTCGGAGCGCACCGCGCAGTCCATCGGCAACCTTTCGTCGATGGCCAACGCCATGAAAGAATCCGTCGAAGGGTTCAAACTGCCCGAACAGTACTAACCGAGAGGCACTCTTCGCATGTCGCAGGGGCGCGAGCTATTCGCCCTGGATTGGGTAAAGGGCGAACTTCTGGAAACGCTTGGCGAGGCGCGTCAGGCGCTGGAAGTCTATGCGGAAGAAGGCCGCGACGAAACGCGCATGCGTGTCTGTCTGACGCGCATGCACCAGGTCCATGGCACATTGGTGATGCTGGAGCTCACGGGTGTGGCACTACTTGCCGACTACCTCGAGCGCCTGGCTCAGGGGCTGCTCGACGGCAAGGTGACGGACGTCGATGACGCCTGTGAATTGCTCATGCAGGGCATTATCGAGCTGCCTCAGCGGCTGGATCATCTTCAGAGCGGTGGCGACGACAGCGAGCACGCCGTGCTGGCGCTGGTTAACCGCAGCGCCGTTTTGCTCGGGCTCGATCCTGTGCTCGCCGCTGACAAGCTCGATGAAAGCGTCAGCGCGGCAGCGTTGGAGCGCTTTGAGAGAATAGATGGTGCCGGCAAGATTCGACGCATCCGTGCTGCCTATCAGAACGTTCTGCTGTCGATTCTCAAGGGCGAGGAAGAAGCGCGTTCGATAGAAACGCTCAGAAAGGTGGCGGTGGGTCTGGTGCGTATCTGCGCCGGTGCACCGGCGGAAGCTCAGTGGCAGGCCTTCGAGGTATTCGTCGAGAGCCTTTCGGGCATCGAGCGGCCACTTCCGGCAGAGGTGGTGAAGATGCTGCGCCGGGTGGATGCGGAGATTCGTCGTTTCGCACGCGATGGGGCGGAGGCGTTTCTTGCACCCGTGCACAAAGCACTCATTCAGCAGCTCCTCGATGCGGCGGAAATGCGTAGAGCCTCCGACGCCCAGTCAAAGAAGCTTCGTGAACGGGCCGAGTTCGGGCCGGCCATCGACGAGGTGAGTCTGTCCGGCCGCGAAGCGCTGGTGTCGGCCACTGCCGCGCTGCGGGAAGATCTGTTGCACATCAAGGACGAGCTCGATCTCTACGTGCGCGCTAGCGATAGGCAGCCGGAGGCTCTCCAGGCTGTGATAGCGCCCCTGCGCAAGGTGGCTTCATCATGCTCTGTCCTTGGCCTGGAAAGCTCCCGCAGTATCCTGCTCGACCTGGTGGAAGAGCTCGAACGGCTGGCTCGCGAAGATGGGGAAAGCGTTCAGCCGCTGTTGAACGTTGCCGCGTCGCTGGTGCAGGTGGAAGACAACCTTGCAGGCATGAGCAAAGCCGCTGGCAGCACCGATCTGGAGCGGCTGCAGAGCGATGCGGAGCGGCAGGTTCTTGCTGAATCGCGCACCGGACTCGAGGCGGTCAAGCAGGCGATCGTCGACTTCGTCAGCTCGGAGTTCGAGCCCGAGCAACTCGAAAGCGCGCCTATGCAGATCTTTGCCGTTTGCGGCGCTCTGAATATGGCGGAACTGCACCGTCCGGTGGCAGCACTCAAAGATTGCCGGGCGTTCATCGAAGAGGAGCTGCTGGGTTACGCCGGAACTCCCGGTGCGATGAACTGGGAGCGGCTCGATCGGTTTGCTGACTGTATCAGCGGTATCGACTATTACCTGGAACGCCTGGGTGAAGAGAGTGAAGCCGCTGCGGAAGACGTGATACAGGTTGTCGAACGCAGCCTTCGCGGCCTTGGCTACGAAGGGCGTGGTGCAAACCTTGGTGCCCCAAGGGCTATGCCGTCGGCGCCGATCGCAAACAGCGACGATGCGGTTGCGCCGTCTGTTGCCGCGGATGTGCAGACTTCGGGCGAGTTGCATGTAGAAGGCAGCGCAGAGGCGACCGCAGACGAGGTGATCCTGGCGGATTGCGACCAGTCGGCATCTGAGCTGACGGAATCGATCAACGATGACCCAAGCCAGCCTGATGATGATGGCCAGGTTGTGGATGACTGGGTGGTTGGCGCGAACGACGACGCAACAGAGGATGCGTTGGTGCTCGCAGATGCAACGTCCGATCCGCAGACGGCGGATGTCATGACAGAAGTGGCGCCTATCGACGAGAGCGAGACTGGCCAAAGCGGGGCAACGGATGACTTCCTGAACCTCGACCATCAGATGTTCGACGCTCCGCTGGCGGAGCTTGAATCCCCGGTGGAGCCGGCAGCGATCAGCGCTGAAGAACTCCAGGCGCCAGAAGCAGGTGCGCAGTTTGAGCTGCCGTCGGATCTTGCGGCGCAGAACGAAGAGGCGCCTCTTTCCGCGCTGGAAGAGGAGCAGCCGTATGCAACCTCGCTGGTTGCGCCTGATATGGCGCTGGATTTGGAGGCAGATGCAGAGCCCTTTGCCCAGCCGGAGTTCACTTCGGAGGTAGAGCCGGATATCGGTTCAGACGCAGAGCCTGAATACGTCTTAGAACCTGAGCTCGAATTCAGCCCCGAGACGGAGCCGGATGTCGAGCACGCGAGTTTGCAGGAGTTCAGCCACGACGAAGAGGCGGACACAGATGCCCAGGCGTTGCCGGAAACGGATCCTGGATTGGAAGGCTCAGATGAAGCCGACCAGCTGCTGGTTCATGGAGGCGAATCTGAGGAGCTGTCGGAGAGCGGAAGCCTCCCAGAGAGCGAGTTCGACCTTTCCACGATGGACTTCGAGGGCCTGGATGGTAACGACTCGGTAGCTGAGCCGAAACCAGCAGCGATGCCGGCTGTTGACGCTGACATCCTGGAAGTCTTCAGCGAAGAGGTCGACGAAGTTCTGGAGGCCATAGACACGGCCTTGGCAGTCTGGCGGCAGGAGACGCAAAACGCCGATGCGCGGGCCGACCTGCGGCGTGCCTTTCACACGCTCAAAGGTAGTGGGCGCCTGGTGGGTGCGAACCGCCTGGGTGAAATGGCGTGGTCGGTTGAGAATATGCTCAATCGTGTGATCGATGGCACGGTGGTGGTCACCGACGACATCTTCTCGGTTATCACGCGCGCCCGAGCGCTTGTCCCTGACCTGTTGAACGCTTTTCGTGATGGCGTCTCAGCGCCTGAGGATGACGTCGATCAGCTTGTTGAAAACGCCGATGTTCTTGCGTCCGGCGGTAGCCTTGCAGGTGACTCAGAGGCTGAAGATCTGTCTGAAGAGCTGACGATATTCGTCGAAGAGGTTCGTCAGATCGTCGAGGTGCTCAAGTCCCGCACGGGCCGTCGGCGCGTGCAGTTAGACGATGATGTGATGATCGCGTTGCACACATTGGTGGGCAGCGCGAGCCTGGTGCAGCGGCCGGAGATCGAGCGGCTGGGTGACGCAATGTACGAAACCGCCCGGGCATTTCAGGCGGAAGCTTTGCGCGGGCCGAACATCGAGGTTGAGATTGCCCGCCTGTTTCAGGATGCGCTGGATTATCTCGAAACCACTGCCAGCCAGCTCGACAGACGGCAGGAAGTGGAGTCCAGCGCTGAGCTGATCGAGCGTGCACAAGACATGCTCTCCAGTGCGGACGATACGCCGGCAGAGGAAATGCTGGTCGGCTTGGCGCAACTCGACATGGTCATGAACGCGGGTGCACGCTTGGACGGCTGGTCGCACGGTGATGATGCTGCGCATTTCAAAGATGAACTTTGTGGCGCACTGCAGGCGATCATTGGTGCGACATTCCGTCCGCAGGTTACCGACCTCGCCCGCTCGCTGGCACAGGCGCTGGAGGCGCAGGAAGCGGGCGCTGCCCTGGATGCTGATGCGGCGGGTGTGCTGAAACAGGGGTGTGAACGGCTTCTCGCGACAGTGGACGCCATTGCCGCGGACCAGGCGTTACCTCGGGTAGATGACATGGTCACGGCGCTTGCAGACCTGGCCGCCGGTATCAAGCCGGAGCCGCAGGCGCGTCCGCAGCTATTCGAAGATCGATGGTCGGTCGAGTCCCCGGTGGCGCAATCGCAAGCGCCTTCTCCCCTTGCCGCTGCGCCTGTGGCGGTGGCGATCGAGCCGGATCGCGATGTAGACCCGGAGCTTGCTGAAGTGTTCTTCGAGGAAGCCGAGGAGCTGATGGAGGCTCTGGAAGCGACGCTCAACCACTGGAGTGATGAGCGCGACAATCGGCTGCATCTGGAAAACCTCCTGAGAGTGCTGCACACGCTGAAAGGTAGTGCGCGCCTGGCGGGTCTGGCGCGCACTGGCGACGAAGTTCACCAGTTCGAGTCATTCCTGATCGACGCTCAGAACCAGGAGATCCCCGTTGACGATGCGTTGTTTGCACGGTCCGAACATCAGTTTGAAGCGGTCGCAGCCCTCCTGGCGCAAACACAGAACGCCCTCGGTCAGCCTGATGAGCATGTGGTGGCAACTCCGGCACCTGCACCTGCAGCGCCTGCGCCCAAACCACCTGCAGGTGAGGCGTCGCCTGCGCTCGAGACCAAGCAGTCTCCGCGCTCTGCTGAATCCGGTTCGTCAGCTGGCGAGCCGCGCACAGGTCAGGAGATGGTGCGTGTACGTTCTGCGCTGCTGGAAGGGCTGGTAAACCTTGCGGGGGAAAATAGTATTTTGCGTGCCCGCATCGAGCAGGGCATGGGAGATTTCGCGGCCGCGCTCGACGAGATGGAAACCACCATCAATCGAACGAGAGAACAGGTGCGCCGCCTGGAGATCGAGACCGAAGCACAGATCGTGTATCGCCAGGAGCACCTGGATGCGCACTATGAGAGCTTCGATCCGCTCGAGATGGACCGCTACTCCAAGCTTCAGCAACTGACCCGAGCGCTTTCGGAAAGCGCGTCAGACATGCTGGATCTGAAAGACACGCTGCTATTCAAGGCCCGGGAGTCCGAGACGCTGCTTC
>JAUILW010000994.1 GCA_030432795.1 Gammaproteobacteria bacterium | reverse complement strand
CAGCGCCAGCCGCAGCAGCGTCGCAACCAGCAGCACCGTAGGAAACGCAGCGAACTGCAGCGGCTTCAGTGTATAGACGCTGGCTAGCAGCACCACCAGCGCCAGCGCGATGTTGAAGGTGAACGAAATGTCGAGCAGCGTGACAGGCACCTGTAGCGTCATCAGCGCAAGCAACAGCAACAGCAGCAGCGGAATACCGAGATTCAACATCTTCAGCCGCTCGAACATCACGTAGTCTCCTCGTCGGTGGCACCATCCACTTCAACGGCAAATTCTTCAGGCACGCGCGCCGCCTGGTAGTGCGGCGCATCGCCCGTTCCGGCGCGGTACATCTTCAGCTGATAGACGTAGGCCAACACCTGCGCCACCGCCATGTACAGGCCTTCAGGCACCTCCGCACCGAGGTTCACGGCGTAATACAACGCCCGGGCGAGGGGCGGTGACTCGAGGATCGGCACGGAAGACTTCTTTGCCACCTCGCGGATACGCAGCGCCATGAAGTCGACACCCTTGGCTACCACCAAAGGCGCACCCATGCTGGCGGAGTCGTAGCGCACCGCGATGGAAAAGTGCTCTGGGTTGGTAATCACCACATCGGCCAGCGGCACGTCGTCCAACATGCGCCGGTTGCTGATCTCCTGCTGCAGCTGGCGCACCCGGGCTCTGACCTCTGGACGCCCTTCGCTGTCTTTCATCTCGTCCTTTACTTCCTGGCGGGTCATCTTCAGCTGCCGAGCGTGCTCCGCCATCTGGAAGGGCACGTCGATTGCGGCAACGACGATGAGGGCGCAACCAATAAGCAGCAGGGAGATGCCAACAACTTCGACGCCTTCGGCGATGGCCTGCTCGACGGGCAGGCGACCGACGTTGAGCAGCTCGTCGAGCAGAACGCTCAGCACCATCACGGCTACGCCGGTAACCAGCAGGAACTTCGCAATGGACTTGCCAAGTTCCACCAGCGATTTTCTCGAAAACATGCGCTTGAGGCCTGCGATCGGGCTCAATCGGTTGCCCTTGAAGGCCACCGCTTTCATGGAGAACAACAGACCGCCAACCGCGATCGAGGAGATGATGCCGGCGATGAACGCGACCACCAGAAATGGTGTGACCACCAGCAGCGCTTCATTGGCGGCAAAGCCAAGCGTCTCCAGAAGCCTTCCTTCCGGGGTCGCGG
>JAUILW010000203.1 GCA_030432795.1 Gammaproteobacteria bacterium | reverse complement strand
CGAAGCAAAAACCATTTACCTCTATGCTGGCTATCGCTACGAACGGCTGGCAGACGCCGTGCGTTATGCTGAAAAACAGCAAACGCCCGCATCACCACCGGGCGCTCGCGAAGCCGCCGGCGAGCCACATTGATTGAGCCGCTACTGCTCACGACCACGCGCATCAGAACGATGCATGGGGACAACGTTCTTACCACCGCTACCGGGTTCTTCTACCAGCACGACGCTCGTTTGCTGCTGGTGACGAGCCGACATGTGTTCGTAGATGAACTATCAGAGCATCATCCCGACCGGGTGGAGATCGAACTTCATACCGATCGGCAAAATCTCACGCAATCGATCCGCTTTTCGATTCCACTGTATCGAGATGGCCTGAGCCTGTGGCGTCAGGCGGAAGACAACGGTGGCGCCATAGACATTGCAGCCATCGAGTTGGAACGCAGCAGGCTGCCGCAGACCGCGCACTTCCGCGCTTTCACACCGCAGAATCTTCTCAACAGCGCACATCCTGTAGAGATCGGAACATCCATGCTTGTGGTCGGTTTCCCTTTGGGATTTCACGACGACCTGCACCATCTACCCGTGGTGCGCCATGCCATCTCCGCATCTTCATTCGCCATGCGATTCCAGGGCAATGGCTACTTCCTGACCGATTCCCGCACCCACCGGGGCACCAGTGGCGCGCCAGTGGTGATGCGCAACGCACAGAAGTCCAAGCACAACGATCTGCCCTGGACCCTGCTCGGAGTACACTCCGCGCGCCTGGACACCACGAGGGATATCACCATCGACGAAGCGCTGGGACTAAACTGCGCGTGGTTTGCCGATGTACTGCCAACCCTTGCGGGCGCGCGCGCCTCAAACTAGCGACCCCAGCGTCCGTCACCGCGCCGACAACCCAAACAGCCCGTCGAGCCTGACGCAGGCCCACTGAAGCCCAAAGCAAAGCCCTGATACGAGCCAACATACCGGTGTCGTCGTTCTCTTTTGTTGCGAATCATTCTCATTAGCATTAGCATTCGTCAATCAACTCGCGACAGGAACCAACATGCCCCGCCCGACCAGCCTCTTTCGGTACCCCGCAACGGCATTTCTTGCCTTGGGATTGAGCGCCAGCCCCTTCGCGCAACAGACGTCGATGGAAGAGATCGTCGTACGGGGCAAGTATCTGTCTCTCGACAAGGTGGATTCGGTAAAGACGCCAACCCCGATCATCAATGTGCCGCAAAGCCTGTCGATCCTCACCGAGCAGCAGATCCAGGCGCAGGCATTCCAGAACTTCGGCGACGTGCTCCGATACACGCCGGGGCTCTCCATCAGCCAGGGCGAGGGACACCGGGACGCCATCGTCATCCGGGGGATCGAATCCACCGCAGACTTCTTCATCGACGGGATGCGCGACGACGTGCAGTATTACCGCCCGCTGTACAACGTTTCTCAGGTGGAAGTGCTGCGCGGTGCGAACGCCCTGCTATTCGGCCGCGGCGGCGGTGGCGGTGTAATCAATCGCGTACAGAAGCGCCCGGTAGTCGATGAGCAGTTCGCAACGGTCACCGCAAGCGTTGACTCGTTCGGCGCCCACTCCACCTGGCTGGACGGCAATGCGGGCCTGAGCGATCGCGTTGCCTTCCGCCTGAACGGCTACTACCAGCACCTGGAAAATCATCGAGATGCCTTTGACGGCGAGAGCTACGCCATCAACCCGACGATGACCGTGGATGTCTCAGATGCATCCACGCTGATGTTTTCCTATGAGTATGTGAACGATGATCGAGTCGTAGATCGCGGCGTGCCGTCGCGGCAGGTGGCAGGCGGGCCGAACAAACCTCTTGAGGGGTTCGACGAGGTATTTTTCGGATCCCCCGAAGAAAACAAGACAACGCTTCAGGCCCATCTCGTACGCGTCAGGCTCGACCACGATTTCTCTGCCCGCATGCGGGGCAACGTGACGGTACAGTACGCGGATTACGACAAGGCGTACCAGAATCTCTACGCCAGCGACGCGGTAACGCTGATCGGCGGCGTCTTTGCTGACGTCGAACTGGATGGATACCGTGACCTGACCGACCGCGAAAACCTCATTGTGCAGGCGAACCTCGTGGGTGAGTTTGATACCGGAGCACTGCACCATACGTTGCTCATTGGCGTGGAGGCCGGCGACCAGCAGACCGCCAACGCCCGTTTCGACAACGTGTTCGCCACCAACGGCGACGATCAGCTGCGCATTCCCTTTGTGGACCCGCTGGACATTCCCGACTTTGCGTTCGACAGAACTTCCCGCAACCGTCAATCCGATGTGCGATTCACATCGGTCTACGTGCAGGACCAGATCGACCTCACAAGTAAACTCAAGCTCGTGGCGGGTTTGCGCTACGACACCTTCGACATCGAAGTGGTCGACTTCGTGGAGCGCGACGATGCAGACGGCATTGACGGCGACTTCAACCGGCGTGATAGCGAAGTTACCCCCCGGCTGGGTTTGATCTACAAACCGGCAGAGAACATCTCGCTCTACGCAAGCTACAGCGAGACCTTCCTGCCCCGGTCGGGAGAACAGTTTCTGACCCTCAACCTCGACGCCGAAAGCACCCGGCCGCAATTCTTCGAAAACTCCGAGATCGGCTTGAAGTGGGATCTCAACCGCGACCTGAGCTTCACCGCCGCGTTGTTCGAGCTGGACAGGGAAAGCTATACCTCCGTAGATCCCGCCGACCCGGCACGATTGATCGTCGTCGAAGGCTCGAGAACACGAGGCGCTGAGTTGCAACTCAGCGGCAACCTCACCGACGACTGGACCATCAACGCAGGCTACGCCTACCTCGATGGCGAGGTACAACGCGCAGATGGTGGCGGCGCTTCAGGCAACGTCACTGCACAAACCCCAAGGCACATGTTCTCCGTGTGGAGTGGCTACCGCCTCTCGGAGCGGCTGAGCATTGCCTTTGGCGCAACACACCAGGACCGCTACTTCGTACGCGAAGACAATACCGTGAAAGTCCCGGGTTACCTGCGCGTCGACGCCGCTGCATACTGGGCGGTGAGCGAACGGGTAAGGCTGCAACTCAACGTGGAGAACCTGCTCGATGAGGAATATTTCCCAGACGCGCACAGTAACAACAACATCTCCACCGGCGAGCCGCGCAACGCCCGCCTGTCTGTGGTCTTCGACATCTGAGAGTCAAACATGAAGCGAAGTTTCCTGGTGAAAGCCCATCTCGTAGCGGCAGCGTTCTTTGCGCCCGTGCTGCTGCTCATGGCGCTGTCCGGCGGCGCGTACCTGATCGGTCAGAAGGGGGACGTGGTACGCACCCCCGTCACGCTACCAGCAAACACGTCTATCGACAGTCAGAGCCCAACCCTGGAAGCAGACGTGCGCGAGCTTCTCCGCCAGATAGACCCTGAATTCGACTTCGAATATCTGAAGATCAACAGCACCACCCTGATCACACGGCCTACGTCCCGGGTGTTCTACGAGCTCGATGCTGGCGCCGGGGCGCTCGCGATACGCAAAGCGACGCCAAACCTCATCAGCCGCCTCATCGAGCTGCACAAGGGACATGGACCAGGCGCGTTCAAGGAGTTTCAGAAATTCATGGCGGCAGCGTTGATGTTCATTCTGATTTCCGGGCTCTGGCTGGGCCTGGCGTCAACGCAGCTGCGCACCACCTCCGCGGTCACCGCCTTAGGGGGGCTGATCGTCGCACTCCTGCTGGCGTTCTGATCATCCAGCCGCTAACCGGCGGCTGCACGCCGAAGACGGTCGCGCACACCCAGCCATGCATCGCCCGCGGGCGGCGATTCGACGACGATCATATCGAGCTGTCGGGCGTCCAGACGATGCAACTCCGCATACAACCGCTGGGCAGCGCCTGCCGGATCGTTCGGTAGCCGGACGTCGACCGCTACCGGACCGGCCGGCGGGTTGAAACCAAGGTAGCCGATCCGCTCGCCAGGTCCATCGGGCCAGGATGCCTCGTCACCAGCCGGAACCATGACGGTCCGCGTCGTCGGTGCGTAGTGCGACGTATCCTGTCCGGCGGTGCGCAACTCGGGCGTCGCACTGGTGCTGAGAATAACGTCGAGGCCGGTGACCGCGGCGATGGCATCGGCGCCGATCAGACCCGGCCGCAGAATTACCGGGTTCGCCCGCAGGCAGCCGACGATGGTGGATTCGATACCACCCACGCATGCCCCACCTTCAAGGATCATGGGCGTCTGCTCGCCAAACTGGCCGCGTACGTGGTCGGGGGTCGTCGGGCTGATGCGCCCGTAACGGTTGGCAGACGGCGCTGCCAGGCCACCGTCGAAAGCAGTAAGCAACGCAAGCGCAAGCGGGTGCTCGGGCACCCGGAGGGCAACCGTATCCTGGCCGCCAGTCACCGCGTCCGGCACCCGTGCGGAGCGCGGCAATACCAGGCTTACGGGTCCCGGCCAGAAGGCTTCGGCGAGCTGCCGCGCGTAGTCGGGAATGTCGCGCGCCCAGGCATCGAGATGCTCGGGGCCAGCGATGTGCACGATCAGCGGGCGGTTCGACGGCCGCCCCTTCAGCGCAAAGATGCGCGTCACGGCCTGCGGGTTCTGCGCATCCGCCGCGAGCCCGTAGACCGTTTCCGTGGGGATCACCACCAGCTCGCCAGCGCGCAGCAGACCCACCGCGCTGTCGATGTTTGTACCGCTCATACCCTGATCCACTCGATCATTGCAGCGCGAGCATATCCACTTGCGGGTGGTATTTGCAGGTAATATGCGCACTCCGCCAACAGCACAGCCCTGAAAGACCGTGGACACCATCACCCTGACCAAACCGGACGACTGGCACCTGCATGTACGCGACGGCGCTGCCCTGGCACAAGTGGTACCTTTCACCGCCCGCCAGTTCCGCCGCGCCATCATCATGCCGAACCTGAACCCGCCAGTGGCCACCACCGAGCAGGCACTTGCCTATCGGCAGCGCATCATAGATGCGGTGCCGATAGGCGCAGAATTCGAGCCGCTGATGACGCTGTACCTGACGGACAATACCCCGCCGGAGGAAATCACGCGCGCGCAGGACAGCGGCCAGATTTTCGGCGTCAAACTCTACCCCGCAGGCGCCACCACCAACTCCCAGTCGGGCGTGACGGATCTAGACAAGTGCACGCAAACACTGGCAGCCATGGAGCGCGTCGGGCTGCCGCTGCTGGTGCACGGCGAGGTGACCCACGCGCATATCGATATCTTCGACCGCGAGGCGGTGTTCATCGACGAAGTCCTCACGCCGCTGCTGGCGCGCTTCCCCGCGCTCAGAGTCGTGTTCGAACACATCACCACCGCCGAAGCCGCCGCGTTCGTGACGGCCGCTCCGGCCAACGTCGGCGCCACCATCACCGCCCATCACTTGCTGCTCAATCGCAACGATATGCTTGTGGGAGGGGTACGCCCCCACAACTACTGCCTGCCGGTGCTGAAACGAGAACGACACCGGCAAGCGCTGGTCGACGCGGCCACGTCTGGCAACCCGAAGTTCTTTCTCGGCACCGACAGCGCACCACACAGCCGGTCCACCAAAGAGCATGCCTGTGGATGCGCCGGTGTGTTCAGCGCTCCCACCGCCATGGAATTGTACGCTGAAGCCTTCGATGCCGCCGGCAGGCTGGAGGCGCTCGAAGGCTTCGCAAGCAACCACGGACCGGATTTCTACGGGCTGCCGAGAAACCAGCAGTCGATACGGCTGGAGCGTCGCGAATGGCAGGTGCCCGCCGACTACCCCTACCTCGGCGAGACCATCGTGCCGTTCATGGCAGGGCAGACACTAACCTGGATGGTTCACGGCTGACGCTAGATCGCGCAGCCGGATTCCCGGAGCGCCGCACCCTCCATCGAGGAGATGCAGCATCTGATGGACCGCATCATCCAGCGCATCACCCGACAGCTTCTGCGCGAGGGCCTGCTCGTTGAGGATGTTGATCAGCCCTACCTCGACCTTCCCCTCGACGGAGGCCTCGACCAGCTCTCCGCCGCCTCTGGGCAGTACCGCATCGCCACCGGCCCCCACGCCGGCCGTAAGACCCTCACACTGAGGCAACCGGGAATGGAGCCTGCCTCTCCCTCACCGAAGCCCTTCACCGTCGCCCGCGACGGCTTCTCCCTCAATGCCGCCGTCTCCTGTCAGCCGCACGAACGTCAGACGCTCGAACGCCTCTGCCGCTATGTCGCCAGACCTCCCCTCGCCATCGACCGCCTCTCTGTCGCCAACGACGGCAAGCTCTGTTACGCGCTGAAACGGCCTTATTCCAACGGCATCAACCAAACACGAGT
>JAUILW010000993.1 GCA_030432795.1 Gammaproteobacteria bacterium | reverse complement strand
GAGAACTGGTTCGGCTCCATGCTCGACGCGTTCCCGTTCCCCTTCAACGTGCTGCCGCCGGACTTGTCCTGGTTTCTCGCCACCTGGACGGAGCTGCTCGGCGGCATCTTTCTGCTCCTGGGCCTCGGCACCCGGCTGTGGGCAATCGCGCTGGCGGTGACGATGTTCGTGGCAGCCTATGCCGTGCATCTGCCCAACGGCTGGCCCGCGATTGCGCCATCCAACCCGCCCGCCGTGTGCGTGCCGGACACCCAGGCACGCGCTGACGCCGGCGCCTTCGAACGTTGGGTGAAGTGCTACAACGTCAACGAACGCACCATCGAAGCGTCAGAGCGGCTGTCTCGAGCCAAGAGCGTCCTACGCGAGCACGGCAACTACCGCTATCTCAACGGCAGCGGCTCCATCGTCAAGCTCAATAACGGCATCGAGTTCGCTGCCATGTACTTGTGCATGCTGCTGGCGCTGGTGTTCATCGGCGGCGGCCGCTATCTGAGCCTGGACTACTACATCCAGCGCTTCCTGCGCAGGCACTGATGTTCCCGACTAGCGCCGAAACTCAAGCGCTTTATGATGCGCCCCAAACATTCAGGAAGCTTATTGCATGTCACGTCTGAGCCTGACGTTCCGCCTCATACTGCTGGCGCTGCTCGGCGCCTGCGCCACCACCGACACCGCGGTTGTAGAAACCGCGGCGATCGATGTCATCAAGAGCCCCAACGACGACCGCGACTACCGCTACCTGCGGCTCGACAATCAGCTGCAGGTGCTGCTGGTGAGCGATGCGGAATCTGACAAATCGGCCGCCGCACTCACCGTGTTTCGAGGCAGCATGCACGAACCCGACGAGCACCCGGGGCTTGCCCACTTCCTGGAGCACATGCTGTTCATCGGCACCGAAAAGTACCCTGAGGTGGATGGCTATCAGGATTTCGTGAGCGCCGCTGGTGGCAGCTCCAACGCCTATACGGCCAACGATCACACCAACTATTTCTTCGACGTGGGTCCACAGGCATTCCCCGAGGCTCTGGACAGATTCGCGCAGTTTTTCATCAGTCCGCTGTTCTCTGCCGAGTACGTGGAGCGTGAGAAAAACGCCGTGCACTCCGAGTACCAGCTGCAGATCAAAGACGACGCCTGGCGCGGCAATGCCGTCAGCAAGGTCGCCATGAACCCCGAGC
>JAUILW010000992.1 GCA_030432795.1 Gammaproteobacteria bacterium | reverse complement strand
GCCACGATACGCTGGGAGGTGCCTGCGCGGCGGAGAGCAACACCGTCAGGTACGCGCTCGAGAAGAAAACCATGCACTCCTGCCGCGATAGTTGGCTGTTGGCGCTGAACACCGTGCATGCGGATCTTGGGCTCAGCAAGCGTGATCTTTCCCATAACGTGAACTTCTTCATGAATGTGCCCGTCACTCCGGAGGGCGATCTGACCTTCGAAGATGGTGTCAGTGGGCCAGGCAAGTACGTGGAGTTGAAAGCGCTGATGAACGTACTGGTGCTGATTTCCAACTGTCCGCAGCTCAACAATCCCTGCAACGGTTACAACCCGACGCCCGTTGGCCTGTCGATCTGGTCCGAGTGATGTTCAACAAGGTACTTATCGCCAACCGCGGAGTTGCAGCGGTTCGTATTGAGCGAACCCTGAGCCGCCTCGGTGTGCGCAGCGTGGGACTTCGGACCGACGCGGAGGCGGATGCCGACTATTTCGAGGCCATGCACGAGGTGGTCGACCTCGGTGGCGGTTCATTGGCGGATACATACCTGAACATCCCGCGGCTGGTGCGAGCTGCGCTCGAAACGGGTGCACAAGCCGTGCACCCTGGCTATGGTTTTCTCAGCGAAAATGCTGACTTTGCGCAGGCCGTCATCGATGCCGGTCTGAAATTCGTCGGGCCCTCCCCGGAGGCGATTCGAACCTTTGGGCTCAAGCATCGAGCTCGGGAAGTGGCCCGGCGTGCTGGCGTCGCGTTGTTGCCAGGAAGTGCGCTTCTTGCGGATAGTGATGAAGCGGTCGATGCGGCCGCATTGCTGGGCTATCCGGTCATTCTGAAGAGCACTGCCGGGGGCGGTGGCATTGGCATGCAGCGGTGCGACTCTCCCGACGCGTTACGCACGGCGTTTGCCTCGGTGCGGAATCTTGCCGCCGCCAGTTTCGCGACCGCGGATCTGTATCTTGAGAAGTTTCTCGAAGCCCCCCGTCATGTTGAGGTGCAGGTGTTTGGTGACGGCGCCGGCGGTGTCGTTGTGCTCGGAGATCGGGACTGCTCCCTGCAGCGTCGCAACCAGAAACTCGTCGAGGAGTGTCCGGCTCCGGCGCTTGCGCCGGATGTGCGTGATCGCTTGCACCAGCAGGCCGAGGCGCTCGCGAGAGAAACCTGCTATGCGAGTGCCGGTACGGTCGAGT
>JAUILW010000991.1 GCA_030432795.1 Gammaproteobacteria bacterium | reverse complement strand
TTGACTGCTCGATTGGGTCTGTAGGCATCGTCACGTACACCTGCTTCGGGTAACGCCCGGGCAGCGTATCCAGCGCTGGGTTGGAGGTGAAGTCGTCGCCACTCACCGAGAAGAAGTAGCCATCGACGTACACCAGCGCCAGCGGTCGCTCCGACCACACCACATACACACCGGCTGCCAGGCAAACGGCCTGGAGCGTGCCGATGATGGCGAGATCGCGTTTGAGCTCCGGTTTGCGGCGATCGAACACCACCAGCGTCAGCACCGGGCCGAGCACGAGATCTACCAGCAGTACCAGGCGCAGGCCCTGGCCGCCGCCGTCGCTGTCGAAGAAGAAGCCCGGGTACCACCAGAAGAACACGAAGTAGAGAATCACTGCGAGCACGGCTGCAGAGATACCAAGGTGCACGAAGAAGGCGCCGAATCGGTTCATGGGCATCTTCTCAGATGAAACGCATGGACAGGTCCAGCGGCCGCACCTCCTTGGTGAGTGCGCCCACGGAGATGTAGTCCACGCCGGTTTCCGCGATGCCGGCGATCGTGTCTGCATCGACGTTGCCGGAGGCTTCTAGCTTCACACGGCCAGCGGTGATGCGTACCGCCTCGCGTGTGCCATCGAGGTCGAAGTTGTCGAGCATGACGATGTCGGCTCGAGCTGCGATGGCCTCTTCGAGCTGCGTGAGTGTTTCTACCTCTACCTCCAGCGGCAGCTCCGGGTGCAGGCGCCGCGCCGTCTGTACGGCGGCGGTGATGCTGCCGGCGGCACTGATGTGGTTTTCCTTCAGCAGGTAGGCATCGAACAGGCCGATTCTGTGGTTCTGCCCGCCGCCGCAGCGCACGGCGTACTTCTGCGCCAGGCGTAAACCTGGCACGGTTTTGCGCGTGTCAAGCAACCTGCAGGACGTATGGCTGATGAGGTCGGCAAGCGCACGGGTAAAGGTGGCAGTGCCGCACAGCAGCTGCGCGAAGTTGAGCATCGTGCGCTCCGCTGTGAGCAGCGATCGCGCCGAGCCGTGCGCCTCGAACATGGTCTGGTTTGGGCTCACCGTGTCGCCGTCGCTCACGTGCCAGTCGATACGCGCCCCTTCATCGATGATCGCCAGGGCAGTCTCCACCCAGGGCGCGCCGCACCATACGCCGGCTTCTCGAGTGATCACGCGGGCGTGCGCCTGCGTATCGG
>JAUILW010000202.1 GCA_030432795.1 Gammaproteobacteria bacterium | reverse complement strand
TAAACCGGCTTCGTTGACCAGGCTCGCGCCGAGCATGATGTAGCCGATCTGCGCCACGGACGAGTACGCCAGTATGCGTTTCAGGTTGCGCTCGAAAAGCGCAGCAATCGAAGCAACGATGATGGCGAGCAGCGCCAGCGGCATGAGGAAGTAAGCAAATTGCGTGTCGTGGCCGACAAGGTTTGGCTGGAACACCAGGAAGTCGAAGCGGATCAGCACGTAGAGCGCCACCTTTGTCGCGCAGGCGGCAAGAAATGCGGTCACGGCGTGGGGAGCAAAGGTGTAGGCGTTGGGTAGCCAGGCATGCAACGGGAACACGGCAGCCTTCAGCGCCAGCCCTACGGTAATGAAACCGGCGGCTACCAGAATCGGGCTTTCGTCCCGCACCTCGTGCACCCGCGCTTCCATGTCCGCAAGGTTCAGGGTGCCGGTCATCATGTACACCAGGCCGACGCCGATCAGGTAGAACGTTGCGCCAATGGTGCCCATTACCAGGTACTTGAACACCGACGGCAGCGCACGGCGATCCGGCCCGCCGCTGATCAGCACATAGCTTGCCAGCGATGAGATCTCCATGAAGACGAAGATGTTGAATGCATCCGCGGTGACGACGATGCCGGAGAGGCCGGTGAGTGCCAGCAACCAGGCGGCGTAGAACAGCGGCTGACGTTCCTCGCCGATCTGACTGTCGATGCTCGCACGGGCGCCAATCAGGGCCGCGGTAGAAGCGCCGGTGATTACCAGCAGCAGCAGTGCGCTGAAGGCATCTACACCGAGCGCGATGCCGAATGGCGCTGGCCAGCCGCCCATGGCATAGGTGAGGGGTGGGCCGTTCAGTACGGCCGACGTCATGGCGATGGCGATCGAGAAACAGACGACGCTCGTTGCCGTTGCTGCCAGCCATGCGAACCCACGTGGTTTGAGCAGCATCACGAGGGGTACCGTCAGAAACGGCACCACGATCTGCAGGGCTGGTAGATGGCCGAACAGGTTATCCACGGCTGTCCTGCTCGTAGATTTCCGACTCTTCGACGGTGCCGTAGGTTTCGCGGATGCGCACAACGAGGGCTAGACCCAGCGCGGTCGTCGACACGCCGACGACGATGGCGGTGAGAATGAGCACCTGCGGCAGGGGGTTTGAATACAACTGATCGGGCGCGTCGGGTTGCAGGATCGGTGCCGTTCCGCCGGCTACCTTGTCCATGGTGATGTACATCAGAAACACCGCCGACTGAAATATCGACAGCCCTAGCAGCTTCTTGATCAGGTTGCCGCGGGTGATCACGGCGTACAGCCCCACCATGAGCAGGACGGCAAAAACCCAATAGTTGTAGTAGCCAAGCAGCTCGAGCACGAATCAGTCCCTTGCAGCGAAGGCGTGGAAGATGGAGAGCAGGGCGCCGGTCACCGTAATACCTACACCGAGCTCGATGGCTATGATGCCAATCTGTTGGCCCGTCACGGGGTCAGGATGCAGCACCGAATACTCCAGGAAATTGCCACCGAGCAGCATGCAGAGCACGCCTACAGCGGTGTACAGCAACGCACCACCGGCAACCATCAGGCCGAGGGCCGTTGCTGGCACCGACCGCAGGGCAGCGGTTTCTCCCTCGAGCAGGGCGTGCAGGATCAGCCCCGTGGCGATGATCGCGCCTGCCTGAAAGCCGCCGCCAGGTCCGTACTCGCCGTGGAACTGAACATACAGGCCAAACAGGATGATGAAAGGGGTGAGCAGTCGGCCAACCACCTGAGGCACGAGGTGGTGACGCAAGCCCTCGGTATCCGGCGTTCCCGGCGACTGCGGCGGTGCGACGCTCAGTACGAACTGCACGCCGATGCACGCCACGAGCACCACGAACACCTCGCCCAGGGTGTCGTAGCCGCGAAAGCTGCCGAGTACAGCGGTGACCACGTTTGGAATATCGATGAGACGTGGCGTGTTCTCCAGATACCAGGGCGCCACATGCTGATGTACCGGCGCATTCGGGTCGCCCAGAACTGGCTTGTCGAACGTGGCGTAAACGAGCAGCAGCACCGTGGCGCTCACGACGGCGAGCGCCAGCCACCGTCCGCGCGCCAGGGTGCGCTCCTCGTCGTCGGTGAGCGCAAGGGCGCCTAGCAGAAGCACGGTGGTGACGCCGGCGCCAACGGCGGCTTCGGTGAGCGCCACATCGGCTGCATCGAGAATGAAGAAGTTCGCCGCCATCAGCAGGCTGAAGATCGCCATGAGCATGACAGCAACGAACAGATTCCTCACGCGCACCACGGCGATGGCCGTGAGGAGCAGCAGCGTCAGCAGGAATACCCCGAATACGATGATCATGCGCCGGCGTCCCTGGCGGTCTCGGCCTCGTCGCGCGAAGCCTCGGGGCGCATGCCAGAGAGCAGGGCAGCGTTGGCCAGCGCATAGGTGGCGGTGGGGCCGGTCAGTAGAAGAAACAGTAATATGGCTGCGAGCTTGATGGTCGCTAAAGTCCAGCCGGCCTGCAGCATGATGCCGGCCAGAATGAGCAGCGCACCGGCGGAATCGGTGAGGCTCGCGGCATGCATACGTGTGTAAAAATTCGGCATGCGTAGGGCGCCAATCCCACCGGCCAGCACAAAAAATCCGCCGGCGCTGAGCAGCAGCCAGCTGAGAGCATCAAGCACCAGGGCCATTGGATGCCTCCCTTGTGCTCCGTGCGGATCGTTTCTGGAAAAATTCGAGGACCGCCAGCACGCCGACGAAGTTGATGAGCGCGTAGGCGAGCGCCAGATCCAGAAAGTCCGGTCGCCCGTAGAGAAATGCCACCACGGCCAGCAGCAGCGCGGTTTTGGTGCCGAACATGTTCACTGCCAGCACACGGTCGTACACGCTCGGTCCCTTGAGCGCTCTGATCAAGGCGAGCGCCATCGTTACGAGAATAGCCAGTGAGACGATGACGTACATGCGCTCAACCCGTCGTCAGTTCCGCAGACAGGCGGTTGCCCGGTCCGCTCGTCAGCGCATCGGCGGAACCCTGCGTCAGGCAGTGCACCAGAAGTTTGCCGTCATGCAGATCGAGGGTGACCGTGCCTGGTGCCAGGGTGATGGCATTGCTCAGAATCACCTGGCCCACGGGACCCTTGGGTTCGGCGGTCAGTTCCACAACCCGCGGGGCAATCGGCAGTCGCGGGCTCAACACGATGCGACAGACTTCGACGCTGGAACGGGCGATCTCACCGAGCAGCCATAGCCAGTACCGGGGCAGTCGGGGCAGTACATGCAGGCCGGTAGGGCGATCGAAGAAGCCGACCCGGTACGCCAGATACACGCTCAGCAAACAGGAGATGACGCCAAGCCAGAGCAGCAACGGCTTGTAGATGCCTGACCAGAGCAGCCAGGCGGCCACCAATAGCAGCGTCAGCAGCAGTGCGCTGCGAAACGATCGTCGCATGATTGTCCTTTCTGCAGCCTCAGCCGTCCTGGCATGGGTAGTGACGGCGAAGAGAATCGTACACGAGGTCTCTTGCCGTGTCGGCGCTTTGTCCGCCTGCGGTGCGGCTGTTCAGGTCGTCGATCACAGCGTGCACGATCTCCATCAGCGCCACTGGCTCGGCCAGGCAGAACTCCGCGAAGCCTGCCGCACGGCGTTGCTCATTGCGATCAATCATGCGGGTACGCATGGCGCGCCGGGTGAGCGGATCAGTCGCTGCCTCGGCCTCGACGTTGATCATTACCCGCACATCGGTTGCTACGGCGCCGTCTACGAACCCCTGAACGTAACGTATGCACGACGCAGCATCGTCATCGTCGCGATCATCGTCTACGGCCTGACAGTATGCCGCCAGTTCCGCGGCCGAGAGCACCTCGAGCGCGTGAGTCTTCACGCTTGGCCAGATCAACAACAGCAATGCGAGTGATGTACCGAAGAATCTAGGCATGATGGTTCCTGTTTCGAAATGCCGCACACTAACCCGCAGTTTATCTGGAAGAGTTTTCGTTAAATATCAATTATTTTCGAACCCATCATCCGGTGCGCTCGCTACGTGGACGCCGCACAGGCTGTGGCGGGTTGCGTCCTTCGGTACACTGCCGCCACCACAACCTGGGGCGCATTGCTTTTGAACCTGCTGGCCATCGATACCGCTGGTGAACGATGCTCCGTTGCGCTGGGCGTGGACGATGCAGTGTTCGATGCGTCCCGACTGGTACGTCGCAGTCACAACGAGGTGCTGCTGGAGATGGTCGATGGGTTGTTTCGCAGCGCGGACCTCCGCCCTGCGGCGTTGGAGGGCGTTTGCTTCAACGCGGGTCCAGCGTCCTTTACCGGCGTGCGGTTGGCCGCCGCGGCAGCGCAGGCAATAGGATTCGCAACGGGCGCGCTCGTCGCGCCGATCCGCAGTTCCGAGCTCCTGGCGGCACACGCCTTCGCGCAGGGTGAGGAGGCCGTGGTCACGAGCACCCGTTCGCGCGCGCAACTCTACTATCTGGCGTTCTTCACGAAGGACGGCGGATGTGCTCAGCCTGATGCTCTGATGGATGCCGTGCCTGCGTGGTGGCAGCCGGGGACCTGTGTGGCAGGGCAACCGCCACCTTGGCTCGATGCCACAGTGACAGCGATGGTTGACGAGCGGCCAGCAGCTACGCTGCTTGGGATCGGGCAGGCGCGTTGGCCCGGCGGTGCGTTCGGCCCGCCGGAGCGGGCGCTACCCATCTATGTCAGCGGGGACGACCCCTGGCGTGGTTGATTGCCCCGGGGCAGCTATACTTCCCGCGCAAGACCATGAACACGATCACCCCATATCAACCGCAGGCAACACGCCCAACACCGGTGAGGCTGTCTTCGGCTGATGCGGTGGGCGAGGTATCAGCGGAAAAGCCACGCTTCCGCAGGCTGTGGAACAGCCGCGCCGTGGATCAGCATGCAGTGGTCACCTATAACGCCACCGCAGGAACGTCGCAGCACAGCCTCCCGCGACATATCGACACCTACGCTTGAAACCCCCTGTCTTCTACACCGGCAACACGCTGCCGGAGGACCGGCAGATTCTGGCCGTGTTCGAACCCGTTGCAGTGGATCGTCTACCGCTCGATCTCGGCGAAGCCGCTCTGGCATACGATGGCGGTGCGTTTTGCGTGTTACCCGGTGCTGGCAGGGCGCCGTATCGGCCGCCGGCGCTCAAAGCCGAGCGGATATCGCGAAAATCGTTGCTGGCGCGCGCCTGTGGTGACCGCGGTCCGGTACTCGATGCGATGGCTGGTTGGGGGACGGACGCCCTGACGCTGCAAGCGCTGGGACTCTCCGTACGGGTGGTGGAGCGACAGCCGGTGGTGTGGGGCATGCTGCGCGGTCTTGGCTTGAACGCTGACCTCGGTGATGGCTTCGAGTGGCTGCACCGGCAACCCTGGGGTGTCATCTACCTCGATCCCATGTTCGAGCCCCGCGGCCGCAAAGGGTTGGCTAAACAGCCATTGCAGATGCTTCAGGAGCTGGCGCACGCAGACACGCGCACGCTTGCCGAGTGGATTGAAGCCGCGCGCTCGTCAGCGGTGGATCGTGTGGTGCTCAAGCAGCGGCGTACGGCACCGCCAGTTGCCAGGCCGGACTGGCAGCTCAAGGGTCGGAGCGTACGTTTTGACGTGTACCGACCCGCTGTACGGCGCGCTGAAACTGACGTGGGATGATGAACCGGGCCAGGCGGGTCACGGCGTGCACCACCTCTCCTGGCGACAGCGTACCGTCTGAGGTCTCGGTGATGGCACCGCGTTCGAGCATATGATCGACGAACTGATCGAACAGCCGGCGATCGGAAAACTCGGGTGCGTTGAGGCCGTAGAGTCGAGCCAGCAGCGCAGCGGCTGACTGGCTGGCACGCAGCAGCTCCTTGCGCGACAACGGTGCCCGGGTGATGAGGCTGGCCACCAGATAGAGACGCTCGAGGTTCTGCAGAACGATGGCGGCCAACAAGCGCAGCCGATGGTACTCGGTGGTCTCGGCCGGCGGCGCGGCATAACCCTCCTGGTCGGTAGCATCGAGCAGCCCTTGCTCCACTAGGATGCCTGCAACCGTTCGTACGTCACCGGCGGCCTCGGGCATCGATAGTTCCCGTGCCAGATAGGGAAACACGGTATCCACCATGGACTGCAGGCCTTCGGCGGAAAGTGGTCGGCGTCGATTGACGATGAAGCAGGCAATCAGCGAGGGCAGCGCGAGTGTGTGTGCCACGTTGTTTCGATACCAGGTCATCAGCACCGCGGTGTTGGCGTCCAGGCTGATCACCTCTCCGTAGCTCGCGGTTTCCCGTTCCACGAGCTGCAGCGCTTCGCTGTGGCTGATGCACTCTTGCGGTGAGCGATTTGTGGT
>JAUILW010000990.1 GCA_030432795.1 Gammaproteobacteria bacterium | reverse complement strand
CGAAAATCACCCGCTTGACCATCCACAGGGTATAGGCGGCACCGAGAATCAGGGTCAGTGCGGCGACCACGGCGAACCAGGCGTTGACCTCGAAGGCGGCCAGGATGACCAGGAACTCGCCGACGAAGCCGGAGGTGCCGGGCAGGCCCGCATTGGCCATGGCGAACAGCACAGCGAAGGCACCGTAGACGGGCATCGGCTTGACCACGCCGCCGTAGGTGGAGATGTCCCGCGAATGCAGGCGGTCATAGAGCACGCCGACGCACAGGAACAGGGCACCGGAAATGAAGCCGTGGGAGATCATCTGCACCATCGCCCCCTCGATACCACGGGAGGAGAACAGGAACATGCCCAGGGTGACGAATCCCATGTGGCTGATCGACGAGTAGGCGATCAGCTTCTTCATGTCCATCTGCACCAGCGCAACGAAGGCGATGTAGACCACCGCGATCAGCGAAAGCGTGATCATGATGCCGGCCAGCTCGGCGGCGGCATCCGGGGTCACCGGCAGGCTGAAGCGGAGGAAGCCGTAGCCACCCATCTTCAACATGATCGCGGCCAGGATCACCGAACCGCCAGTGGGCGCCTCGACGTGGGCGTCCGGCAACCAGGTATGTACCGGGAACATCGGAATCTTCACCGCGAAGGCGGTGAAGAAGGCGATGAAGATCAGTGTCTGCGCGGTCGCGCCCAGCGGCACCGCGTGAAAATCGGCGATGGAGAAGCTGTCGCCGGCCACGTTGTACAGGTACAGGAACGCCACCAGCATGAGCAGCGAACCGAGCAACGTGTAGAGGAAGAACTTGATGCTCGCGTAGACGCGATTGGCGCCACCCCAGATACCGATGATCAGGTACATCGGGATCAGCATCGCCTCCCAGAAGACATAGAACAGGATGGCGTCGAGGGCGCTGAACACGCCGACCATCAGCCCTTCCATGATCAGGAAGGCGCCGACGTACTGTGCCACCCGCTGCTTCACCGAGGTCAGCGCCGCGATCATCACGATGATGGTCAGGAACGTGGTGAGCAGGATCAGCGGCATGGAGATGCCGTCCACGCCGAGGAAGTACTCGATGTGGTAGGTCTCCACCCAGGTGGTTCGCTCGACGAACTGCATCGCCGCGGTGGCACGATCGAAGCCGGTGTACAGCGGCAGGCTGGCGAGAAAGGTCACCACCGA
>JAUILW010000201.1 GCA_030432795.1 Gammaproteobacteria bacterium | reverse complement strand
CCCTGCTGGAGGCGCTCAGGACGCCACTGCGGCAATGGGATGTGGTGACCGTCAGCATCGTCGCGACCGGGCTGGCGGCGGCCGCGCTGATCGCGGTGGTGCTGCCGGGCGGGTGGCAGCGGCTGGCGGACACGCCGCCGTGGTTTTTGTACCCGGTGGCGGTGGCGATGGGATTGAGCGTGCTCGGCACGCCGGTGATCTACGGCAACGTGTGGCGGGCCATCCGGGACCGCCGGCAGGAGGTGTGAGATGGCATTGCCGACACAAACCGTTGAAACTGATGTGCCGATGAAACCGTACAACTTCCCCGGCGCAAAACGCGTGATGTTCGTGCCGGCCCGCATCGCCGTTCACGTCGGCATCGTCAACCACTCGCGGGTGCGCTCGTACCAGAGGTTCACCGGCCAGACGCACTCGACGTTCCACGATACCGGGAACCCTCGTACCCGAGCGGCCGGTGAATACCGCTGGCTGGCTGGTGGAAGGCAAGGCGCCGGTGCCGGCGGATACCAAGGCATCATCGATGACGCCGAGCTCTATGTCGCCGGCGTGTTTGACGAGGTCACGTGGGCGCAGGGGACCGCGTTCGGGAACCGCGTGAGCTGGGCGTGGGAGCTCGCGTTCGGCGGAAACACCAATTGGAACCGGGCGCTCGACAACGCCTGTGCCGTCCACGGCGCCACGCTCGAAATGGCCGATCTCAATCCGGCTGTCGCCCTGGTGCAGCACCAGCACTGGTACGGCAAATGGTGTAGTGCTCAGGTGCTCAATCGTGGCCTCACGCAGTGGGTTATCAACCGCGTGACCTACTGGTGGCAGCAGTGCCGCGCAGCACGCACCGGCGGCGCGCCGCCACCCGTGCCCAGCGAGTACGCCGATCCGGTGCTGCCGATCCTCTCCGATGGCACGGCGTGGGACGGGACGGTCGATGTCACGATCAACGGGTCCAAGTACGAGGCGCAACGCATCACCGCCAGAACCACCACCACGCTCAACCGGCGCCAGTGGGCCGGGGTCGAAAGCCTGCTGACCGGGCCGGCGCTCCCGGAAAACACCGAACGGGAGATGCTCGGCTGGGTCAAGGGCGAGCTGGTCAACGGCATCTCCGAATGGTGGATCGACACGGATGGCAACCGCCTCTGGGCTGGCGGCATCGACGCGACACCGAAGGTCGACCCCAATTGGCAGGACGTGCCCACCGAGCTGCCGCCGGGACTGGTGGGCGTGAACGGTCGCGTGTACTACCCGTTGTTCTACGACGGCGACGATCCGGCGCAACAACAGCGGATTGGCCGCACGATCACGGTGCATCGTAACGGCGACCTCTACCGGTGGGCCGATACCGCATCGGACGTGGTGGGGGCGGTCACGGAGGGCGACGCGAGGACGTTCCGGTACTGGACGCGGGGGGAGGCGTTGCCGCTGGTCGACAAGGATGGAAACGAGTATCTCGAGAATATCTGGTACGCCGAGAACGTGGCCGATGGCGCGCGCATGTGGAGCGGATTGAGCGAGGAACGCCCGGCGTAAGGAAAGGAGCGTGATCCCGCATCTCCCCGCGCTGGCCGGGGTGTGCGAATGCCGCTGTGAGGCTCCAGGATCGCCTGTGAGCCACGGAACGATGCAATGAGGGTACGAACACCATGAGCACAAACGAGCCGATTCTGACGCCGACCACGATCAGCGCCGCCATCGGGGCGCTCCTGACGCTGCTGGTCGCGTTCAACGTCAACATCACCGAGGCACAATCCGAGGCGGTGCTGGGTTTCGTGGCTGTCGTCGCGCCGTTCGTGGTCTGGCGCATCGCCCGGCGCTCGACCGTACCGGTGGACGTGGCCAACGCGGCAATTGACGCAGCCGAGCGGGGCGACCGGGTACTCAGGTTCACGAAGGGACCAAAACAGGAAAGGATCACGCCACCCGTGCGGAAGGTGGCGTGATGCGCCGGCCCATCTGGATACGGACCGAAGCGTGGCGACGGCGACGGTTTCAGCGGCGGTGCTAGCCGCGCTTCGGCCGGCCCGGCAGGGGGGCGTTGCGCAGCGCCTCGACATCCTCGGGCCGGAACAGGATCGCCCGTGGCCCGACCTGCCAGCCGACCCCAAGCTTGGCGGCGCGGTACTGGACCGCGCGGCGGCTGATGCCGAGCTCGGTGGCAACCTCGTCGGACGTGCGCAGCTCGCTGACGGCGTCGTGCCTGCCCTGCTGGTAGGCACGCTCCATGTGATCGCGCCGGACCTCGGCGCTCTCGCGGCTCGTGGCGGTTGCCACCACCGGGTCGGCATACATCGTGTACGCGCCGGTGTCGTCAGGATTGGTGTAGACCGCGCGGCTGTCCATCACGTTGAAGTGTCGTGGTCCGTGCTCGATAATGTAATATCGCGATTTCATGCTATCCTCCTGGGGTGATCGTCCGTGTGACGGTCCTGTGCATCGACCTCCGGCGCGACATGCCGGAGGTCGCGTTGTATATCCCCTCCATCGCTACAGCGCCGCCTCCGCCGCGTCGTAGCAATCGGAGCAGTACGTGCCGAGGCTGCCACTCATCGCCTGTCCCTCAGGGATGCGAACACCGCAGCTCTGGCAGAATCGGACGTTACCGTTCGAGATGGCGTCAAATTCGTCCCGGTCGATCAACACAACCAGATTCTCGCTGGCATGGAATGTTGAGCCGTTCCGCTTGAGCGTGTAGAAGTACCCGGCGTCGTACATCGACTCGCGGCGGGCGACGATGACGCCGATGCGACCGGCGTTCTTGCCGCCGGTGACGCGACCGTAGCGCGGCTTCGCGGCCTCAACCCGAGCGGCTTCGGCTTTCGCCGCCGTCTCGGCCTTCGCCGCGGCCTTCATGTCGGCCACGCGCTGGCGATCAGCCGCAATGCGCGCCTCGTACGTCGCGATCAGCTCGGGGCTGGCGTCAACAACCGGGTCCTCAAAGTGGCCAGCGGGGTAAACGGTCTTGCTGGTGATCTCACCCGTCGCCGGGTCCATCATGGTCACGAACGCGCGGTTGGATTGGCGGGTATAGGACAGGCTGACAGCGACAACGTTCTCAACATCGTGCTTTTCATTGATGGTCTGCGTCGTCATGGTGCTTGCTCCTGTGCGGTGATCGCTGCCGGGATGTCGCCCCGGTGTCGGTGTTTCTCTTTCCCGACCATGTATATATTATCGCACACGCGAAACATTGTGTCAACCACAAAGGGGCTAGTTGGGGAGGATTTCTCGATGTGCTAGGATGATCTACGTTGACAGCCAGGTGCAGCCAGCCCCCACCCGCCAGCGTGCCGGTGGGGGCGCGGTGTGTGTGCGCTCGGTGAAATAACGGCCGACGCTAGTTTCGTGTCGGGGCGATCGGTGAAATAGCGGGTTCGGAGGCGACTCGATACTGTGTCTCACACGTGCGACAACATGGCGTCGAATCGCGACCACGTTTCCATGATCGCGTGCATCACCGGCAGGCGGGCAGGATCGCGCTCCCAGTCCACCAGCCGGGCGTGTTCGGTCAGTTCGTCTACTTCGCTGGTACCCGTTTCCACCTCGGCAACGGGATACCCGGCAGCGACAACCAGCTCGACCATCGGCACACGTAGTGTCTCGGCCATGATCTGAAGCTCTTCTGGAGGCGGAAGGGTCTTGACCTCGCCATGCCTCAAGCGGCTCACAAATGATGGCTTCTTCCCAAGGGCATGAGCCAACTCGAAATCTTTCATTCCCAGCAATGCGAGCCGGTGAGCAACCAGCGATCCAAGGTCATTCATGTCGATATTGTCATTGCGGAATTGTCACTTGACAAGCGGTGTTCTAGCATTTAGAATCCAGAGTGTAGATACTGGAATCACGACCGGAGACCCGATGAACACCACATACGCGCCACAGGAAAAGGAAAAAGTCGTCACCGCGACGTACACCTTTGCCCCACGCCATCTCCGCTGGCTGAATGACGTGAGTGCGGCGACAGGGCTTTCAAAGGCTCACGTTCTCCGGATCGTGATCGATGCCGCCATCCGCAGTGAGGTCGCGGTGATCGAAAGCGAGCGTGCCGCATGACAACGATCACGAACCACCACCCGCTGGCCGTCCGCCTTGCCGGCGACCTGCTCAAACCCGACTCGCCCTACCTGATGGAGCTGATTGTCCGGATCGAACATCGACCCGCCGTCCTGCGGTTGGCCGAGCGCGACTACGAAGCGGCGAAACAGGCACTTATCGACGACGCGGTGCTGTACCTGCGCACCATCGCCGGTCTCGCCAACCCGGCCCGGAAGGCCGCGTAGATGCTTACTCACGGGTTCCCAAACCCCTCCCCACTGACTCCCCTCCATGGGAGGGGAGAACCTTCCCCATGCGGGGATTGGCCCCGCACCTCTGGCGGCGCGTTCCCACCGTCGCCGGGCGTCAGCCCACTGGGCGTGCTCGGTTCCCAGCCGAGCCGTCCGCACCTGGATCGGACGCACGCTCCCTCCCTCCTCCCCATGCGTGTGTCGGGTCCAGCTGCGGGCGTGGCATCCATCGCCGCGTTCCGACCTCTTACCCCGGTGGGCACGGGCACGACGCGACGTCTGTGCCCACCACCGGATCGTCAAGCTAACTCGCCGCGCGGCGGTTCCGCGCCTGTGACGAAAGGACATGGCCATGCGACTCCATCGGTTCTGACGAATCGGGTCCCCACACCATGGGAAGCACAGATTTTGGGCGGCGGTGGTAGGCCACTACGCGCCGCCCACGGTTGCAGCATAGCCCCGGTTCCCGCCATCGCATCAATGCGAAAGGACGCCCCCGCCATGGGCCAGAACTACGGCCTCAGCAACGAGGTTCGCGAACTGTTCGACGATCTATCCGACGAATGGGAGGACGCCAACGAGGATCACACGGTGTGTCGGATCGAGGCCCGGCGCATCACCCGGTACATCACCCGACTGCAACCGCTGGTGTACCAGATGGACGATGCGGTCCGACTGTCCGCCTCGCTGTTGCACATCGGCCCGGCGGATGCCGGCAAGCGCAACAAGGGACGCATCCGTGATTTCGAGCGGGTGCACGGCCCGGTGAAGATCGACGAATACCGGCGGATACGAAAACGCCCGGCGGATGGCACTCCACCGGACGCTGCCTAGACGAGTCTCTAACCCGAGACCTACTCCCTGGAGTTTAGCACATGGCTACACCGATACCGCACGCAATGACCGGCACCACCCGCGCCAAGATGCACCAGATGAAGCAGCACGGCCAATACCTGCGCGCACACAGCCGGGACGCGGCCGAAAACAGCGCCGCCTGTGCCGTGATCCGGCTCGCCACGGAGCTGGAGGCGCAGCTCGGTGACGTGGCTGACGCGATCGACTGGAAGCTGCACAGCGTTGCCTACGACGCCATCGACAGCCGCATCGATCCGCGTGACCTGCCCTGTCGCGTCGATGGCGGGCAGCAACGAAGGGCGGCAACCCGATGATCTACGTCCACCACATCGAAGGCCCGGACGGCCAATGGGACACCATCCCCGACGACGACGACGGCACGTGGGAAGAGCTGCAATCGGACCTGCCAGACCTGGAGGATCAACTCGACGCGCTGCTGGACCCATCGCCCGGCGCGCCGCTGCCGGGACCGCTGGAACGGCGCATCACCGCACGCGACCGCAACCCGCACATCCACAACCTCGTGCGGCTGGAGCTGGAGCGATGCCAGAACGTGGCGCGGCTGGAGGTGCTGGTCGCCGGTGACACGGTTCGCATCCGGGACGCGTGGGCGCGCGCGGCCTATCTGACACAACGGGAGCTTGGGGTATGACGACACGGACTGACGTGCCGCTTGTGCCGGTGCCGTTCGGGGACCGGGTGGCATCGCCGCTGTGGGACTCATTGACGCCCAAGATGCGCTGCCAGTGGTGCGACCAATGCAAACCCTACGGTGCGTTCCCGGTGCCGATGGATTGGAAGCGCAACCATCTGCCCACCTGCAACGCTTGCCTCAATCGGCGGTTACACAGGGAAGGGGTACCCGCGTGACCACCAACCACACATACACACGCAAGCGGCACATCGAGCGGCTGGCGACACCGGGCATCGCCCCCGGACCGCCGCTGCCGCCGCGTGGCCGGGTCAACCTGACGGCGCTGATCGCGGCGCTCGGGTTCCTGGTCGCCATTGGCCTGGTGCTGGCGGCGTTCGTCGGCATTCCCTATTACGTCCTCTCGCACTAACCACGGAGATACACCCATCATGTTCGACCTGCTTGCCATCGCCACCCAAACGGACCCCGGCCCGATCATCGACGCCATCATTGCGGCCCTGATCGCCGCCCTGATCGCCGCGATTCGCGGGCTGTAG
>JAUILW010000989.1 GCA_030432795.1 Gammaproteobacteria bacterium | reverse complement strand
TGACCGATGCTGCCGCCCGAGCCCATGAGGAAGACGGCCTGCAGATCCGTTTGCCGCCGCAGCGTGCGAAAGTCGGTGCCGGGTGCTACGCGGCGCAGCGCGGCGCTGGTGATGCTGTCGGGCGTGTAATCCGGCAGGCCGCAGGGTGCGTCAGCAACGTAGCCCGGCAGCGTCACATGGTTGAAGTGAAACAGCGCCGGCAGGGTGGCGACCACATCCCGTCCGGCTTCGCTGAGCTTGGCGAGCGTTGCCAGATAGCGCTCGCGGTGGTGCCAGCGAAACCGCTCAGCGCGTGCGCGTAGCAGCCTCCGGTCGAGATCGATCGGCGCTTGCTGCGTTGCTGGAAGGGGTATGGCGGCCATACCCCAAGTGTAGAAGCTGATCCGGTTTGGTCAGCCGTCGATGCGCTGTCGAGCCGCAGCAACCGCGGCGGCGACGGTGGCTGGGGCAGTGCCGCCGAGGTGCGCGCGTGCAGCGGCGGACCCTTCGGTGGTAAGCACGTCGTAGACGTCTTCGGCAACGGGGACGTTGGTTTCGCCGGCAAGTTCCATCAGGGTCAGTTCGTGCAGATGCTTGCCCTCGGCGATGGCCAGGCCCACCGCGGCACCCACCGCGTGGTGCGCGTCCCGGAACGGCAGACCGCGTTTGACGAGGTAGTCGGCGAGGTCCGTAGCGGTGGTAAAGCCGTTGATCGCCGCAGCGGCCATGACGTCGATGTTCGGCTCAATGTTCGGCACCAGGCCGCACAATGCCGTCAGCGAGCCTTTCAGCGTGTCGACGGCATCGAACAGCGGCTCTTTGTCCTCCTGGTTGTCCTTGTTGTAGGCCAGCGGTTGGCTCTTCATCAGGGTCAGCAGGGAAACCAGGTGGCCGTTCACGCGGCCCGTCTTGCCGCGAATGAGCTCTGGCACGTCGGGGTTCTTCTTTTGCGGCATGATGCTGGAGCCTGTGCAGAAGCGGTCCGGCAGGCGCACGAAGTTGAACTGCTGCGACGCCCACAGCACCAGCTCCTCACACCAGCGGGAGAAGTGGGTCATGGTCATGCTGGCAGTGGCGGTGAACTCGATGGCGAAGTCGCGATCGCTGACGGCGTCCAGAGAGTTCTGGCACACGCCTTCAAAATCGAGCTCCTGCGCCACAAACTCGCGATCCAGCGGAAAGGTGGAGCCGGCCAGCGCCGCGGC
>JAUILW010000200.1 GCA_030432795.1 Gammaproteobacteria bacterium | reverse complement strand
AGCAGCAGCGCAGCGGCCATTACCGTCAATCTCACGCAACCGCCCCGCTGGCGCGCAGCGCGGCGATCTCATCGCCCGTCAATCCGGCAGAGGAGAGTACCTCGTCGGTATGCGCACCAGGTGCCACCGCAGCATCCGGCATTTCGGGTGCGGTACGGCTGAAGCGGGGAGCAGGTGACGCCTGCACGATGCCGGCGACGTTCGTGAACGTGTTGCGGGCGACATTGTGGTCGTTCGCTTGAGCCTCTTCGAACGACAGGACGGGCGCGTAGCAGATGTCCGTGCCGTACATGATGGCATCCCATTCGTCTCGGGTTTTGCTGGCGAAGATCTTTTCGAGCTTGGCATGGGTTTCCGGCCATTTCTCTCGATCCATCTGCCGGGCAAGGTCCGGGTCTTCGCCAAGGCCGGATTTTTCCAGAAGCAGTGCGTAGAACTGTTTTTCCAGCGAACCGATGGAGATGTGCTTGCCGTCTTTGGTGGCATAGGTGCCGTAGAAGTGCGCACCGCCGTCGAGCAGATTGGCAGCCCGTTCCGGCTTCCAGTGGCCCTGACTCGCAAGGCCATAGATGGAGTTCATCAACAGTGCGGATCCGTCGGTCATGGCCGCGTCGATCACCTGACCTTTGCCGCTGCGGGCGGTCTCAAAAAGCGCTGCGGCAATGCCGAACGCCAACAGCATACCGCCGCCGCCGAAATCGCCGACCAGATTCAATGGCGGGGTGGGGGCGTCGCTGCCGCCGATGGCGTGCAGCGCACCGGTGAGCGAGATGTAGTTGATGTCGTGGCCGGCCACCTGCGCCAACGGACCGGTTTGCCCCCAGCCGGTCATGCGGCCGTAGATGAGCCTGGGGTTACGCGCCAGACAATCATCCGGCCCGAGTCCGAGGCGCTCGGTAACCCCCGGACGGAATCCTTCCACCAGAACATCTGCGCCTTCCACCAGCTTAAGGACGGTTTCCACGCCGTCCGGGCTCTTGAGGTCGACCGCGACGCTCTTGCGACCGCGTGCCAGCACATCCGATGCCTGTGCCGCCTGGCCGACGGATGCCGCGCGGTCCACACGGATGATCTCTGCGCCCATGTCCGCAAGCATCATGCAGCAGAACGGCCCCGGGCCGATGCCCTGCAGCTCGATGACTTTCAGGCCCTGTAGTGGTCCCATGTGTGCCCTCCTTTGTTGTTCGTTACAGGCCGAGTTCGCTGGCAGTGTCTTCGATGAAACTTTGCAGCCCGTTTCCGGTCATTCCCATCGCGCCGGGTGCCATGATGTTGAGACGATGCACGCCAAGATCCTCGAAGCGCTTGACCCTGTCGGCATCCACCGCACCCCGCGGCGTCACCGAGATTTCCAGATGTTCGAATCGGCCGCTGTCGGCTGACGCGGCTTTCAGGCCGGCGATGGAGGCAGCGGTGTCGTCCTCACTCTGGGCGAAGCCGTACCAGCCATCACCGTGGGCGATGGCGCGCCGGTATGCAGCCGGGCTCATACCGCCGATGACGATGGGCGGGTGTGGAGATTGCACCGGGTGCGGATGTTGCTGCACCCCATGAATGTGGGTGAAGCGACCCTCGTAGACTGGTTGATGCTGCGTCCACAGCGCCCGGATGGCCTCGATGTGATCATCGACACGAGCGCCACGCTCTTCGTAGGGCACGCCGATGACTTCGAACTCCCGCGGCACGTAGCCCACGCCCACGCCGAATATCAGGCGGCCGTTGGACAGCACGTCGATGCTCGACAGGGACTTGGCGAGCACGACCGGATTGCGTTGCGCCAGCAGGATGATGCCCGAGCCGAGCTTCAGCTTCGTGGTGTGCGCGGCGGCAAACGCCAGGGCGGCTACGGTATCGAGCATCGGCAGTTCCGGCGGCACCGGTGATGGCGGCTCCTGCGGGTCGATGAGCACGACGTGCTCACCGGTCCAGGCGGACTCGAAACCGGCGTCTTCCAGCCAGCCGAGGAGCGAGGCGATGTGCTCAGGCGTTGCCGCCGGACCGTTGTTGAAGCCGAAATAGCCGATTTTCATGATTGTCTCGAATGGGTTTGCTCAGCCTGGCAGTGTACTGGCCGGCGCGGGAGTTGTCTTTTCGTGGACAGGCTGGAACGATGCACGCTGATTCACCGGCGCGAGGAAACCATGGGCAATCGCCTGACGAAAATCTACACCCGCCAGGGCGACGGCGGCGAAACCGGCCTGACCGGTGGAACGCGGGTCAGCAAGGATGACCCGCGGATGGAAGCCATTGGCGACGTGGACGAGCTGAATTCGGTGATCGGGCTTGCCCGCGCCCATGGATTGCCGGCGCCGGTGGACCAGGTGCTCGAGTCCGTGCAGCAGACGCTGTTCAACCTGGGTGGTGAGTTGTCCATGCCCGGAACCGACCTGGTGGACGCCACGCCCGTGGGTGCGCTGGAGCAGGCCCTGGACGCGCTCAACGACCAGTTGCCACCCCTGAAAGATTTCGTGCTGCCCGGTGGCACGATCGCCGCGGCGCACATGCATCTGGCGCGCACGGTGTGTCGGCGGGCGGAGCGTCGGCTCGTGACGCTCATGCGGGATGCAACGGTGAACCCTTACGGTCTGCAGGTGTTGAACCGGCTCAGCGATTATCTGTTTGTGGCGTCGCGGGCATTGAATGCTGAGGAGGGCGTTCAGGAAGTGCTCTGGGACCACGATCGGCGGTAGCGAACGGTTGACCTCAGGCGTTGAGCTCCGCCTGAATGGCTTTGACCCGGGCCCGATTCAAGGCGTATCCGAACAGGCAGAGCAGCCCTGGGATCGCCAGCAGCGAAACTACCGGCCCGGAAATCACCGCCAGCCAGTACAGCGTGTCGGCAGGAATGTCGGCGGCGGTACGAATCTGTGCACCGCTGGGCCATTCGATGTACGTGAGAATCAAGCCGGCAATGTAAGAGCCGAGTGCAACGGCGCACTTGTTGGCGAAAGCGGACGCGCCGAACAGCACGCCTTCCTGGCGGCGACCGGTGAGCAGGGCATTCTCGTCAGCGATGTCTGCCATGCTGGTGCCGATGCCGACGATGAGCTGGGCGATGGTCATGCCGGCGAGAATCATGATGGAGGTAAGGAACAGCGCGGTGGTCCATGAGCCTGGAGCGGGTGCGAGGTTTGCCATGTAGAGGAGGACAGGCAGGGCGTGCACCACCATCCAGGCAGCGCCGCCAGCGATCATGGCATTGCGCTTGTCCAGCCAGCTGAAGAAACGCATGGATACGGCGTAGCCCAGCATGCTGCCGAGCGGCCCGAAAATCAGCACCAACAGAATCTGGAACCGGTCGAGCTCCCAGAAGAAGGTGTACATGTACAGCCCGGTTGCACCACCCACACCCCAGGCTACGAAGATAATGATGAAACCAATCATCATCCATCGGAACGACCGGTTGCGCATGGCTTGTGCTGCCTCCAACACAACCTCCGACGCCCGCACCCGCGACTCGGTGTCTCGCGCCTTCGGCATGTAGGGCACGCGATTCTGGGTGCCGCGCGCGGTGAGCAGGATGGAGGCAACCATGATGGCGCTGAGCAGCAGCGCGTAAGGTGGGTAGGCCGCAGGGTTGGTCTGGCCGTTGGGGTACGCTTCGGATGGCGTGAAAAAGACGCCGAAACCGAGCACATAGACGAGCACGAAGCCGAGCGCGCCGAAGAGATGGCGTAGCGCCACGAGTGAGGTGCGCTCGTCGTAGTCTTCGGATAGTTCAGCGCCGAGCGCCATGTGAGGCACATGGTAGAGGGTCATGGCTGCGCGGGTGAGCACCGTGGCGACCAGCATCCACGCAAAGAGCGCCCATTGGCCGTGCTCTGCGATGGAAACGGATGGCGCGAAAAGAAAGTAGAAGCTGATCGCCAGGGGTAACGCAGAAGCGTAGAGAAACGGGTGCCGTCGGCCGAGACGACCCTTCCAGCGGTCGGAGATGCTACCGGCAATAGGGTCTGTGACCGCGTCGAAGATCAGCGCGATGGCGATGGCCAAACCCGCAAGGTCGCTTGCCAGCCCCAGTACCTGGTTGTAGTAGAACAGCAGGTACGTGCCAAAGGCGCAGGTCTTAACGCCTTCGGCGATCTGACCGAAGCCGAAGCTGAACTTGGTGGCCGCGCTGAGCGGCGGCGGCGTGTGCTCTCCCATCGCTGGAAGGTAACTCACGCCGGTGTGCAACCGCTACAAGATTATCGTTTGCGTCGGTCGACCAGGTCCGCCTCGGTAATGCTCAGGCCCTTGCTCTTCAGGGCGTTCATGATGTAGCCGCGCATGGTCATACCGGCATCCAGCGCAAGCCGAGCCAGCTCACGGTGCAGGCTTTCCCGCATCTTCAGCGTGAACTGGCTCATGCGCTCGGCCTCCGCTGCACCACGTTTCCCGCCGCCTTCCTGCCGCGCAGGCGCCTTTCGGCGCAGTTCTGCGCGGCCAGAATCGACGCGTTTGGTGCTGGCGTTCTTTCCGCTCATGAGGCGCGCTTGTATTCCATCAGAAACGGCAGGTGGCCTGCTTCGCAGATCTCCTGGATGAGGAGTTGCCCCTGAGCGCCGGCACGACCTTTTTTCGGGATCTTGCCGCTGAACGACATCTCCTTGTACGCCACCAGATGGTGCATGCGGGTCTCGAACACCGGCAGGCTGTGCTTGGCTACGGTCTTGCGGACCTCCTTGGCGATGTTGGTCTTCGGTGTGTAACCGGTAAACAGCACGCGTGCGTCGATGTGGCGGTTTGCCATGTCGGCGGCGCCCTTCACGAGGTTGTAGGTCTTCACCGCCTCCTTCACGTCGCTGTTGCTCAGCTGTACGGGGATGATGACGAGATCCGCGCAGCCCACGGCGAAGACGGTGGACTGCGAGCGCGCTCCGGGTGTGTCGATAATCACCAGGTCGTGCTTGCGTTTCAGCGCTTTGGCCTCTTCGACGATCTTTGTCTCATCCAGAACCTGACGCGTTTCGATGGCCATATTGCTGACGTACATCAGCCAGGACGACAGCGAGTAATTCGGATCGCTGTCGATCACGCCGATCGAGTAACCCATGTTGTGAACGACACCGATGATCATCTCTGCCACGGTGGTTTTTCCGGCTCCCCCTTTCGTGGTCGCCATCGTGATGATGCTCATATCCTTGGTTCCTTGTTGATTAACCTTCTTGTTAATTCGCTGTGTTTTCACCGCTGTCTGGCCCGCGGACGACCCGTACATCTGTGCTCCTGAGGACCGATGGTGCGGTCAGCAGGGCTCACGACGAACCGTGGATCCACATCAATATCCAACATCACAAACCATTAAAGCATATATAAGTATGTATGTTTGTCTATTTGAGTGATTGACGGTTTAAATGTACAAAAAAGAGTATATAGATACATTTTTATATTGAAAGTGTTTTTTGCGGATGAAGAGAACATTTTGATGTTTTTTCGCAAATTGCCGTCGTCCGCACCGGTAGGCAGAATGCAGACACTTCACAAAAGCGGATTCCGACGTGCTCGGTACCGTCATCGACATTCACGATTGGCTCGATCGAGACCAGTGCACGAGCTATGAGCAGCGCCTTAGTCGCGACCGGGGAGTGGTGGCTCAGCTGCCGTCAGATGATGCCGCGCGTGTGCTTGCCTGGTGGCGGGCCATGGGCGTTGAACAAGGCCTGGGTGTTCGCGTGGATCGGGCGCGCAGGCAGGCGGCGCTGGTGCTCTGTGTGGCCGGGCTGTTGATTGGCTGGGGAGGCGGCGCTGCAGCCTTTGCTTACGATGGCGGCGCGCCGATCAATCTTCTGGTGGTGCTCGGGGTGCTGGTACTGGCGCCAGGGTTTCTGGCATTGGTGTCGTTGATCGCCGCTGCTGCCCGCGGTGCTGGCTGGTCCACTTTTGGCGATCGCCTGTCGGTCACGGCGATTGGGCGATGGGGCCTTGCCTGGATCGCTCGCTATGCAGGTCGTCACTTCGATCTTGGCCAGAATGTGGTCTCCAGAACCGGCTTCTGGCAGCTATTCGTGTTCTCGCAGTACTTTGCGTTGTGCTTCTTCGTTGGTGTGCTGATTGTGGCGCTGGGCATGGTGGCGTTTACCGACCTGGCATTCGGTTGGAGCAGCACGCTGCGTATCGACGCGGAGCAGGTGTATGGGTGGTTCGCCGTACTCGCCGCCCCCTGGGCTGAGTGGTGGAGCGACGCGGCTCCCAGCCTGGAGCTCGTGCGAGAGTCGCGGTACTACCGCCTGGAGGGCGGCAGTGTCGAGGCGCAGCGCGCAGCGGCGCTCGGCGGCTGGTGGCCGTTCGTGCTCGCCTGCCTGCTGGTGTGGGGTCTGGTGCCGCGGCTTGTGATGCTGATATTTGGGCGCGTT
>JAUILW010000199.1 GCA_030432795.1 Gammaproteobacteria bacterium | reverse complement strand
TACCAAGACATCATGAACATGCCCATCTGATGGAATGACATATGGCCGAACTACCCATCAGTAGCAGAGATCTGCCGGACGCGCCGGCGGTGCGCATCCCAGGCTCGGACTTCATTCGCGGTGCGTCCAAGATGCCCGTGGTGCGGCAGGCGGGGTTGCTGTTCGCCATTGCAGGTGCGGTGGCATTAGCAGTGGTGTCCGTTCTGTGGATGCAGGACGAGGATCTCAAGCCGCTGACCAGCGTACACAGCGCGGAACAGGCAGCAGAACTCGTTCAGCTGCTCGAAGCTTCCGGGATCGTCTACCGGATGGACCACAAGACCGGCACGATGCTCGTGGACGCGCAGCGCCTCTACGAGGCGCGCATGACGGTCAGCAGTGCCGGTGCCGCGCAGCAGGACCAGCTTGGCTACGAGTTGCTGGACCAGGAGCAGAGCTTTGGTGTCAGTCAGTTCATGGAGAACGCACGGCACCGGCGTAGCGTCGAGGGCGAACTTGCACGCAGTATCGGTACGATCAAAGCGGTGCAGCAGGCTCGCGTGTTGTTGGCGGTACCCAAGTCGACGACGTTCCTTCGCGATCGCCGCAAGCCATCGGCGTCGGTGACGGTCACATTGCGCCCCGGTCAGAGCCTGTCGCCCGAGCAGGTGCGCGGCATCACCAACCTCGTTGCGGGGGCGGTGTCCGAACTCGATACGCAGGACGTGGCGGTTGTGGACCAGTCCGGGCGTCTACTGTCCCGGCAGGAGGAAGATCCCGGTCTGGAAGCCTCAGAGCGCCAGCTGCGCTATGTCTCGAAACTCGAAAATCAGCTGCGCACCAAGGTGGAGGTGATTCTCGAGCGCCTGCTCGGAAGCGATGGCTACACCACACAGGTGACCGCTGAGGTGGACTTCACGAAGCAGGAGCAGGCAACCGAGCAGTATGCGCCGCAGGAAACGGCGGTGCGCAGTGAGTCCACCCTCGAAGAAGAGCGCCTGGGTGCGGTGCCTGTGATCGGCGTGCCGGGCACGCTTTCCAATCAGCCGCCACCGGAACCCGTACCTGGCCCGGCTGGTGCTGCTGAAGCGCAGCAACAATTGCCGCGAACTGTGCGTAACGAAGCCACCCGCAACTTCGAAGTGGACCGCACCGTCAGCTACAGCCAGCAGTCCGTGGGTAGGCTTTCGCGGCTGGCGGTATCAGTGGTGGTTGATCATCACAGAACGGTGAACGCAGAGACTGGGGAGGTCCAGGCGTCGGCGTGGACACAGGAGGAACTGCAGCAGCTTGAAGCCACCGTCGCGAACGCCGTGGGATTTTCCGCTGCACGCGGTGACACGATCTCCGTCGTGTCGAGCCCCTTCCGTCAATTGGAGTTCGAAACGCCGGAGCCCGTACCGTTCTGGACCGAGACCTGGTTCATCGATCTCGTTAAACAGGTGCTGGGCGGTATGGTGCTGGTACTAGTGCTGTTCCTGCTCCTTAGGCCGCTGTATCGATCGCTGACCCGCGCCGGTGAGATGGTGCACGAACGTCAGGCGATGGAGATTGCGGACATGAATCAGGCCCGCGAGCAGCAGCTCGCCCATGACACCGCGCTCGGTCTGCCGAGTCCGGAGCATGGCCACGCGGCATCGCCGTTCGCCAAGCTGGATGCGGTGAAAGGTTTGGTGGCGAACGATCCGGCGCGAGTCGCCGAAGTGGTGAAACATTGGGTGAATCAAGGTGAGTGACGCTGGAATCGACGAGCTGGATCCGCTGCAGCAGGCCGCCGTGTTGCTGCTCACCATCGGCGAGCAGGAAGCCGCGCAGGTGCTCCGGCACCTGGACGCCTCGGAAGTGCAACGGTTAGGCGAGGCGATGTCTCTGCTGGGCGCCATCCCCATGAAACGCATTGACCTGGTGGTTGATCGGTTTCTCGAAGACGTGAGCGAGCAGAGTGGCCTGTCGGTAGGAGCACCGGAGTATGTTCGCAACATGCTGGTGGGTGCGCTCGGCGAACACAAAGCCACAACGGTACTGGAGCGCATCAACGGTGGCAGTACCCGTGGCCTGGACAAGCTGCGCTGGATGGATCCTCGCGCCATCGCCGACTTCATGAAGGAAGAGCATCCGCAGATCCAGGCGATCATCCTCAGCTACCTGGATGCAGATCAGGCGGGCGAAGTGCTCGGCTATTTCGACGATCCCGAGGCGACGGCCGAGATCGTCATGCGTGTGGCGAATCTTGAAAGCATCTCTCCCACCGCTCTGGCGGAGCTTGGCGCCGTACTCGAAGAGCATGCGGGTAAGCAGAAAGCCAATCGCTTCGCGCTGATGGGTGGCCGACGGGCGGCGGCGGACATCATGAACAGCCTCAAGGGTGGCACAGACGAAGCGGTGCTCGAGCGTATTCGCGATAGCGACGAGGCGCTGTGTGATCAGATTCAGGAGCAGATGTTCGTGTTCGATAACCTGGCAGCGGTCGATGACCGCGGTATTCAGACGCTGCTTCGCGAGGTATCCACCGACATGCTAGTACTGGCACTCAAAGGCGCCGATATCACGCTACGCGACAAGATCCTCGGCAACATGTCCAAACGGGCGGCGGAGCTCCTGGTGGATGACATGGAGGCGAAAGGGCCGGTCCGGCTCGCCGAGGTGGAAGCGGCGCAGAAAGAGGTGCTCGTGGTTGCCAGAAAGCTTGCGGATGAAGGCGAGATCGTTCTGGGCGGCTCTGGCGAGGAGATGCTTTGATGGAAGCGCAGGCGTTGACCTGGCCGCGTGCAGGTAACGATGTTCCACCGCCTCCGGAACGATCTCTCGAAGAGATCGAGCAGGAAGCGAGGGACCGCGGTTATGCCGATGGCCTGACGGCAGGCGAAGCGGCAGCGCAAGCACGCGCTGAGGAAGCGCTGGAAAGGGCGCTCGCGCCGGTTCGATCGCTTCACGAGGCATTGCGCAGTCACCAGCTGACGATTCAAGCGGAAGAAAGTGAGGTGTTAGCCAACCTCATCGTCACCGCATTCAAAACGCTCCTGGCGATCCAGCTCCGCACAGATGACAAAATTCTTGCAGGCGTATTGATGGAGGCGATGGAACACCTGCCGCATCAGGACGGGCTGGAAATCCACGCCCATCCGGACCTGATTGAAGGCCTAGCAGCGCATTTCACGGACGCGCAATTCGTCGCGAACGAGGCGATGGCGCCGCCAGCCCTGGACGTTCGTGCCGCCGGTGGCCGGTGGCGCAGCGATGCGGTGCGAGAGTTCAGCCGTCTGGTGGAGGATGCGTTCTTGCGGGTCGAAGATGCGCCCAGCGATCGCTGAACTCGGGCGTCGAGCGCCGCAACACTTTGTCAGAGTGCGCGAGCAGCGTCGCTCCGGCTATGTGACGGCTTGCGTGGGTCTTGGTATTGAGGTGCATGGGCTCAAAGCAGGTGTTGGACGCTTTGTGGAGGTGATGACGGAGCGGGGTCCGGCACCTGCCCAGATAGTAGGATTTCGTGGCGACGCGACGTTTCTCATGCCGTTGGACGTTCTCGACGGATTGGAGGTCGGTGCCGAAGTACGGCTTACGGACTCCGTGCGCACGGTCGCTCCCGAGGATGCCATTGGCCGGGTCATCAACGCCCGGGGTGAGCCGATGGACGGCGGGCCGGCGCTGCGTCCCTCAGATACGACGGCCAGGACTCCCGCCGCGATCAATCCTCTGGCGCGCCCACCGATCGATACGCCATTGGATGTGGGTGTGCGCGTCATCAACGCGCTGCTGACGATCGGGCGTGGTCAACGGGTGGGCCTGTTTGCAGGTTCCGGGGTCGGTAAAAGCGTGCTGCTGGGAATGCTGGCCAGATTTACCTCCGCGGATGTGGTCGTGGTCGGGCTCATCGGCGAACGTGGCCGGGAGGTTCAGGAGTTCGTGGTCGATAACATTGGAGACAGCCTGTCCCATTGCGCGGTGGTTGCATCACCTGCAGACGACTCACCGGCGCTGCGTCTGCGAGGGGCGTGGCTCGCCACGGAACTTGCGGAGAGCTATCGCAGTCAGGGAAAAAATGTCTTACTCCTCATGGATTCCCTCACCCGCTGCGCGCAGGCGCAGCGCGAAATTGGTCTTGCCTTGGGGGAGCCCGGCACAACGAAGGGCTACCCGCCAAGCGCATTCGCGCTGCTGCCACGGCTTGTTGAGCGGGCTGGGGCCACGGTGGATGGCAGTATCACCGCCTTCTACACGGTCCTCATGGAGGAGGACGACCTGCAGGACCCGGTGGTGGATTCTGCCCGATCCATACTCGATGGCCACATCGTGCTGGATCGCGCGCTCGCCGATGCCGGGGTGTATCCGGCCATTCAGGTGTCATCTTCTGTTTCGCGGGTCATGAACCGGTTGTGCAGCGATACCGAAGCGGAAGATGCGCGGGAGTTCAAAGCACTCTGGTCCCGCTTTCGCGAGCAACAGGACCTGATCAATGTCGGTGCCTACCAGGCTGGCAGCGATGCCGTACTCGATCGGGCGGTGAAGCTGCACGCCGCTCAGGAGACATTCGTGAAACAGGAAGAATTCCGGTCAGTCAGCCTGGGTGAGGCGCGGGCGGCGCTACGCTCGCTGCTGGGACCAGGCTCTGTCCCGCAGAAGACGGCTGATGGCCAAGAAACGCTCTGACACGTACGCGATGCTGCTCCGCGTACTGCACGCGCGGGAGCGACGCGTGCAGAGCGACCTGGTTCGCCACCGGCAACAGCTCGCCCAGCGCCAGAACGAGGAGCGCGACGCAGAAGAACTGCGCAAAGCATACGATGCCGCGCGTTTTCAGGGCGAGGCAATCTCTGCGGCCACGCTGCGTACCAATCAGCGATTCCAGGAGCGTGTGACGGTTCTCAAATCCGCGCGGGAGATCGAACGCCGGAATGCCGAGAGCACGTTGACCCACACGTTGAACAGGTGGCAGGCGATCAACGTCAGCAAACAGATGATGACGAACGCTCACGACCGCGCTCAGCAGCAGGAAAAGAAGTCACAGATGCAGAAAGTGAGACGCAGCACCCAGTCTCGTACCCGGCGCGATTCTGGACCATGGTCTATGCTCAATGGATCGGACGAATAGCCTCGAAGGAGTGAGCAAATGGCGATAAGCAGCGAGCTGGCGGAGGACGGCGCGCGCCTGACTATCTCGGTGTCCGGCCGGTTTGATTTCAGCGCCCACAAAGAGTTTCGGGACAGTTACGAAGGCACTGAAGACACCCGCGAATACACAGTTGATCTGCGCGAAGCCAGCTATCTGGACAGTTCAGCGCTCGGCATGCTCCTGCTTCTGCGGGATCATGCTGGCGGCGACAACGGCAGCGTCGAAATCGTCAACTGCAGCCCCGACGTCAGAAAGATCCTGACGATCTCAAACTTCGATCAGCTGTTCACGATCCACTGACTTGTGGTGAGCGATCTGCCCACGAGGATCCTCGTTGCCGATGACAACGCCACAGACCGGCTGTTGTTGTCCAGCATCGTCAAGAAAGAGGGCTACGAAGTCATCAGCGCCGTAGATGGCGCAGATGCGCTGTGCAAATTCGAAGAGTGCTCGCCGGAAGTAGTACTTCTGGACGCGATGATGCCGAAGCTCGACGGATTCGAAGTGGCGAAGATCATTCGCCAGCGTACCAGTGGTTCGTTCGTACCTATCGTCTTTCTGACGTCCCTGACCGAGGCTGACGAGCTCGCACGCTGTCTCGATGCTGGAGGCGACGACTTTCTGTCGAAGCCCTACAACAAGATCATCCTCAAGGCGAAACTCAATGCACTCGATCGGATGCGTGCGCTGCACACAGAGGTTGCCGACCAGCGTGACCAGATCAGTCGCCACCATGCTTATCTGCTGGCCGAGCAGGAAGCGGCAAAGGCGGTGTTCGACAACGTGGCGCACTCCGGGCAGCTCCATGCGCCGTACATCAAGCAGCTGATATCGCCGCTGGCAGTGTTCAACGGCGACGTCGTGCTTGCAGCGCATGACCCTGGAGGGGATCTATATGTGTTGCTCGGGGATTTCACTGGCCACGGGCTGACCGCTGCTATCGGCGCGATGCCGCTCGCGGATACCTTCTACGGCATGACGGCCAAGGGATTCTCCGCCCAGGACATCCTCCGTGAGGCCAACCGCAAGCTGCACGCGGTGCTGCCGCCGGGATACTTCTGCTGCGCGACGCTGCTACGCGTGAATTTTCGCAAAGGCTGCGTGGAGTACTGGAACGGCGGCCTTCCGGCTGGCGTTCTTTTGCGCACGCGCGACGGCAGCACGGCAGAACTCACCTCCACCCATCTGGCGCTGGGAATTCTCGACGACCGACGGTTCGATGCGGCAACACAGGTGCTCGAGGTCAACGAGGGCGA
>JAUILW010000988.1 GCA_030432795.1 Gammaproteobacteria bacterium | reverse complement strand
CCCTGGTAGGTATCGGCCTCGCACGCGCGCAGGCCATCGTTGCCTATCGGGCGGAGTTCGGACCGTTCGAGGATGTGTATGAGCTTGTCAACGTGCGCGGGGTCGGTGAGCGTACGGTGAACCTCAACGAGGCTCGCATCCGCCTGAAGTAGGCGTAAAGGCGTGGCGCACTCGTGGCGCCGCGCCTGCCTCCGTGCCACTATCGCGGCCCATGGACGCCGCCACCCCCAATCCGCCTGCAGCACGCATTCTGCTCACGGGTGCGAGCGGCTTCGTCGGCAGGCAGGCGGCGATAGCGCTTGGTCGTTGTGGGGCGGTGACCCGGATGGCGCGCCGCGCAGCGGCCGATGTGGACTGGGCCTGTGATCTCGCCTGCGATGTGCCTGAGCCTGCGCAGCTCGAAGGCTTCGACTGCGTGGTGCACCTGGCGGCCCATGCCCACACCGCTGAGCCGCGAGATGCTGCCGGCCGTGATGCTGTGATTGCGGTCAACCACCGGGCGGTAGAAACGCTGGCCTGCAACGCAGCCAGCGCCGGAGTGAGCCGGTTCGTCTTTCTATCGTCGAGCAAAGTGCTGGGAGATGTGAGCAGTCAGCCGATCCCGGAGCACGCAACACCGGCGCCCGTCGGTGTCTACGCGCAGGCCAAAGCACACGCGGAGGCTGCGCTGACGGAACTTGCCTCCCGAACCGAGATGAACATCAGCATCGTGCGCGCGCCGCTGGTGTACGGGCCGGGTGTGCGGGCGAATTTTCTGGCGCTGATGCGCCTGGCAGATGGCCGCTTGCCTCTGCCACTGGGCGGCGCCGCTGCCCCCCGCAGCTTTGTCAGCGTGGGTAATCTCGCGGCATTTCTGGCGCTGGTCAGCAGGCAGGGCGAGGGGGTCTACCACGTCACGGACGGGCAGAGCGTGACGGTAGGAGAATGGTTGCGGGATATGCGGAAGATGCTGGACCGGCCGGCCCGTTTGTTCAGCGTTCCTACAGCTTTGCTGCGTAGTCTGGCCCGTGCCAGCGGCCACAGTGAGGCCTTTTCCCGGTTGTTCGAGGCGATGGAGCTCGCCGATGAACGGGCCCGCACGACGCTTGGTTGGCAGCCGCCGGAGGGGCGGCTGGATGCTTTGAGGGAGACCATGCATTGGTACTGTACGAACCGCACGTAGTGGCGCTGTTCGGCGCCTGGCTTGC
>JAUILW010000198.1 GCA_030432795.1 Gammaproteobacteria bacterium | reverse complement strand
TGCAGGTTGGCCACCAGATTCTCCCCCGCGCTGCGCGGATTGACGTCTTTGTCGATCTTGAGGATCTGCCCTTCCGGGTCGATGTAGAACGTCCATCGCTTGGCGAAGCCCATGGCGCTCAGTACACCGTATGCGCGCGCCGTGTCTTTCGTTGGGTCTGCAAGGATTGGAAACGTCGCTTCGTTCTTCTCGGCGAAAGCGGTGTTGTCCTCGAGGCTGTCGACGCTGGCCATGAAGTAGGCCACTTCGAAGTTTCTGATTTCCCGGTCACTGTCACGCAGCGACTTGCACTCCAGGGTTCAGCCGCCTGTGAAGGCTTTCGGGAAGAAGGCCACTACCACATGCCTGCCGCGCAGCTCGGCGAGGCTGTGCTGCTGGCCGTCGGAGCCAGCCAGGGTCCATAGCGGTGCGGCGTCTCCCGGCGCGAGATCGGCCGCGGCGGCTTGCCCGGCAAAGACCAGGCAGGCGGCGAAGAGGCTGAACGTTTTCTTCATGAGTTGGGTCTCCCAATATGCTCGTGGTGTGTGGTTGCGGTTGTCCGCTGGGCGATCTCGCCCACGATGCGTGCGTGTTCCGCGCGCGATATGCGGTAGAAACAGATGCACAGAATACTCAGCGCCGACAGGACGAGCACCATCGGGCCCTGCGCCCAGCCGAAGCGCTCGATGGCGGCAGGGTCCACCTCCGCGGGATTGCTGCCAGGCGCGATGCCGGCGAGGTCGACGATGAATCCGGCCACCACCGGCCCGGCACCGCCTACCGCTTTGGCGGCGAACGAGGCGGCGGCGTAGTAGATGCCTTCCTGCCGAGTGCCGTGCCGCCGTTCATGTTCGTCAGTGATGTCCGCCACCATGGAGCCGATCATCGGTATCGCCGCACCCAGGCCCAGCGCGGAGATACAGCCGGTGGCCATGTATAGCGGCGCCACCCAGGCCACCTCGTTGCCTGGCAGCAGGCCTGTGAGTCGGGCGATGATCACCGCGCTCGTCCACAGGGCGTACCAGATACTGCCGGCAATGAATAACGTGCGCTTCTCCGGCACGAGCGCCGCAAGCGGCCGGCTGCAGGCGGAGCCGATGACGATGCCGGTGATGGCTCCGGCGAACAGCAGCGTGATCTGATTGGAGGTGAGCTCGAAAAAGTAGGTGGCGGTGTACAGGTGCAGCGCAGACACCATGCCCTGATTCACGCCGAACAGCACCGAGGCGCCGACGATGGCGACGAACGATGGGATGGCAAAGGCCTGGCGCACATCATCCAACGCTTGCTGCCAGGCGCCCCGCACGCGTTGCGAAGCGCGCGGCAGGCGGGCGATCTCGCTGTGCGTACCGGCCGCTGCCAGCCACACACCGAGCAGCAGTATCGGCGTGCAGGCGAGCGCGAATGGAAGATAAGCGGCAGGGTTCAGCTGGCCGTTGGCGAACGCATCGGTGGCGTGGAAGAAGAGCAGGTTGCCGACGATGAGCACCAGGAACATGCCGAGGAGTTGGAAGACGTTGCGCAAGCTCGCCATGAGGGTGCGCTCGTCGTAGTTCTGCGTGAGCTCGGCGCCCATGGCCAGGTACGGCACCTGATAGAACGTCATCGCCGTGCGGGTGAGGGTGGCGAAGCACAACAGCCACAGGAAAAGACCGGTCTGACCGAGATCAGACGGTGGTGCGAACAGCAGCAGAAAGCTCAACGCGAACGGTATCGCCGAGGCGTACATGTAGGGGTGCCGCCGCCCCCAGCGGCTGCGGGTGAAATCCGACAGGCTGCCTACCAGCGGGTCGCTCACGGCGTCCACCAGCAGGGCCAGAAACACGGCGATGCCGCCCAGCGTGCCGGACAGGCCCAGCACCTGGTTGTAGTAGAACAGCAGGAAAAAGCCGAAGGCGGCGGACTTGATGCCCTCTGGAAGCTGCCCCAGGCCGTAGAGAATGCGAATGCGCCAGCTCATCTGATGACCTCTTTGCCCCGGTCATCATAGGGCAAATCGATCGTGCCGCGTGCGGCTTAATCTTCCGGCGCGATGGTGAGCCTCAGTCCGTCCCAGGCGTCGTCGAACGGAATCTGGCAGGTCAGCCGGGAGCGACCGGCGTCGTAGTGATCGGATGTTTCCGCCAGCTCCACCTCATCCTCATCTGCCGCCGGCAGCCTGTCCGCCCAATCCTCATCGATGAAGCAGTGGCAGGTGGCGCAGGCGCACTGGCCGCCACAGATCGCTTCGATGTCGAAACCGGCGTCGCGCACGATTTCCATGATGCTTGTGCCGGCGCTCGCTTCGATCTCGTGGGTGTTGCCGCCTCGATCCGTGACGATCAGGATGCTCATGTGTCGTTTTCCTTGTTTTTTTTCAGCAGGAACTTCTGCACTTTGCCGGAGGCGTTGCGTGGCAGTGCATCGATGCTGCTGACGTATCGCGGTGCCTTGTAGTTGGCCATGCGCAGGCGTGCCCAGGCGATGACCGCAGCCTCGTCGACGACGGCTCCAGCGCGCGGCACCACCCAGGCGTGGCCTACTTCGCCCATGCGCGCATCCGGCGTGCCGGTGACGGCGACATCTGCGATGTCCGGGTGTTCCAGCAGCAGGTGCTCGATTTCCGCCGGATAGCAATTGAATCCGCCGCAGATGTACATGTCTTTCACCCGGTCGGTGATCTTCAGGTAGCCGCGCGCGTCCATCACGCCGATGTCGCCGGTCTTCAGCCAGCCATCCGGCGTGATGGTTTCGGCGGTTGCCGCGTCGTTGTCCAGGTAACCCCGCATGACGTTGAACCCGCGTACGCGGATCTCCCCGGACTCGCCGGGTGGCAAGGCGGCGCCGTCGGCGTCGGTAATGCGGATCTCCACCCCCTCCATGGCGCGGCCGGAGGTGTTGGCGATGGTTTCGAAGTCGTCTCCCGATCGGCATAGCGTTACCACGCCCGTGGACTCAGTGAGCCCATACGCTGTGTAGACCTCCTGAAAACCGAGCACGTGCTTCATATCCTTGACGAGCTGAACCGGCACCGTGGCCGCTCCTGTTACCGCACAGCGTAGTGACGACAGATCGAAGCTGGCGAGCTGGCCATGGCTCAACAGTGACTGGAAGATCGTCGGCGCCCCCGGCAGCATGGAGATGCGGTCCTCGGCGATGCGTGCCAGCACCTCATGGGTATCGAAAGCTGCCATTGGATAGCTCGTTGCTCCCCGCAGCAGCGACGCGAACCAACCCGCCTTGTAGCCGAACGTGTGGAAGAACGGGTTGACGATGAGATAGCGATCCTCGGCGTTCAGGCCCACGGCTTCGCTCCACTGCATGAATACGGCAACGTTCTGCCCGTGCGTGGTCATCACGCCCTTCGGTGCGCCGGTGGTGCCGGACGTGTACAGAATGTCCGCCAGTGCATCGGCGGCGATATCGGCGATGCGCGCATCCAGCGCGTCGTCGCTGACCCGCACGGCGCGTTCGTGTAGTTGTTTCAGCCCGGCGGGGTCGAGCGGCACGATGAGGTCGAGGTCGGGCAGGGACTCGTCCGCGAGCATTGCCGGGTAGTCGACACCCAGGAAGTCTGACACGACGAACAGCGCCCGGCTGCCGCTGCGTCGCAGGATGTCGCCCGCTTCGACGCCTTTGTAGCGCGTGTTGATGGGTACGAGCACCATGCCGGCAAGCTGGCCGGCCAGTGCGGCGACGATCCACTCCCAGCGGTTCGGCCCCCAGATGGCGAACCGGGTGCCAGTGGGGTAACCCTGTGCCAGGAGCCCGCGAGCGCAGCTTCGGGCTGCATCGCGCAGCGCTGTGAACGTCAGTGTGACGTCGCCATCGACCACGGCGGCTTTGTCCGGCCAGCGGCGACAGGCATCGTCGAGCACCGAAGGCACGGTGCGCTGAAGGTCGGTATGTATCGTCATATCACGTGGCTCATCGCACGTGTCCTCACGTGGCTCATCGCACGTGTCCTCACGTGGCTCATCGCACGCGTATGCGCGGATCCGGCGCGCCTCGGCGGATGGTTTTCAGAAACTGCTCCAGCGGTGCGGGTGCTGCCACCTGCGGCTCGTCCTCGCCAGGCGGGTGTGCCCAGAACTGCTCCCAGGAGGGAAAAAGATCGTGAAACGCGCCGTCGTAGGCATCCCGATCCGGCCAGCGCATCTTCGCGTCGCCGACCGGCGGCTTGTTGAGGTCGGTCGCGTACCAGTAACAGGGCAGGCGCCGGCGAAAGTACCAGCGTCCGTCGATGCGCTCGTAGTCGTCCCAGTAGAGCATCTGCATGATCACCCACTCATCGCCGGTTTCGTGCTCGTTCTTCGAGTACACCACGCCGTGGGCATGGTCTGCGTCGTCGAACTCGATGATGTGGTTGCCCGTGTGATGGGACGTGCCGGTAAACTGCAGGCGCAGCGTGTCGTCCAGCCAGCGCTTGAGGTGGCCGCGCCCGCTCAGCTCGCGGCTGACGCGAATATCGGCGGCGAACAGGTTGACGTGCGCATCGAGGTCGCGCATATCCAGCGATAAGGCATACTTCGCCACGAGCTGACGGATCTCCTCGATCGATTCGAGTCGATCCAGGCGTGCTTCGATCGAGCGGTTGTCCGTGTCCACGTACCTCTCCAAACAGACGTCGGTGTGCATATGCGCAATAAATTTGAACATTTTGTGCGCAAAACGTCAAAATAAAGTGTTAGGATTCGCCGAATTCGTATTCTCTAGGCATTGGGCAAGTCATGTGGGCAAGTTATGAGTGAATCGGCAGAGCCCGCGTTCGTGCCGGACGAGCTGGATATGGAGATCATCGCGCTACTACGTGAAGACGGGCGGATGTCCACGCAGGACATCGCCAAACGCCTGGGTTCCACGTCATCCACCATCCGCAAGCGCATCCGGCGGCTGGAAGATGCCAAGGCCATGCGGGTGGTAGCAGTCACGGACTTTTCTGCGGCTGGCTACGACCTGCTGCTGGCCATCGGCATCGAGGTGGAGCAGTACAACGCCGAAGCGGTGGGGCGCCAACTCGCCGAACTGCCGGAGGTGTTCTCCGTGACCATGACCACCGGCCCGCACGACCTGGAAATTCTCGTGGCAGCGCAGACCTTCGACCAGCTGGCCACTTTCCTGCACGAGGAAGTGTCACGCATCCCCGGTATCGGCCGCCTGGTGCCTGGGCTGACGGTGGAAGTGTACAAATACCAGTCCGATATGGTGCCGCAGCTGTGAGCAAAGCAAAGATCGACGACGTGGACCGGCAGATACTCGAGCATCTGTCGGTGGACGCGCGCATGAGCAACCGCGAAATTGCACAGGAGCTTGGCCTTGCAGAAGGCACCGTGCGCGGACGCATCAAGCGGCTGCAGGAGAGCAACATCATCAAGATCATGGCGCTCACCAGCTTCACCGGTGCCGACCAGCCGATGATGGCTTACATCGGCGTGCGTGCAGACCTTGCGCATGTCGCCGAGACCGCTCAGACCATTGCCAGGCTGCCATTCGTACGGTTTGCCGCCACCATGCTCGGCCGTTTCGACATTCTTGTCATCACGATCGTCAAAGACGGCAACGAACTGGTGCGTCTGGTGAATGAGGAAATCATGACGTTACCGGGCGTGCGACACGCAGACACCACACTGGCGGTGAAGGGCCTGAAGTACGACTACCGCTGGGGGCGGATCCTCGCGGAGGACTGACGCTCAGGGCGATTGCACCACGAGTGTTGGCTCAATGCCCCGCTCTGCGGTAAACACGTCGAACTGTCCGTCGCCCCGTGGTGCGAGGTTCAGCCATTGAAAGCCTGCTGAATGCACCTGCACGTCGAAGCGGAATGTCTCGCCGTTTGCCTGGTTGTTTCCGGTAACCGTGCACGGCCGATCGAAGTGGGCGAGCAGTAGAAATTCGCCGTTGCGCCGATCGATGAGTCCCACCGTGTCTACGCCTGCATCGGCCGGCTGATCCGCGCTGATGCTTGTCACGAAGGTGCCGATACGGAAGAACTTGCAGGCCTTCGGTCGGACGGTCAGGGAAGCGTCTGGTGGTATGAGAACCTGCAGGTTGGCCAGCAGGCGTTCGAGCGCCGCTGCGTGGAGCGTTACCCATCCTTCCGTTGCCGGCCGCACTTCAATGCCCGCTATTGGTTGCCCCCAGAAGTGACCCAGTGGCAGCGGCGTGAAGCGCACCAGCCAATCGCTGTGCGGTGGCTTCGGTGAGGTCAGATCGTCCAGGCTGCGGTGCCGCTCGATGCTGAGCGTGAGCTGCTCTGGCGCGGCAACGCCGATTGCCGCACAGAAGGTGCATACAGCAAGCACGGCTGCCCATAGATATGGGGACGATCTGCGTACCTTCACATAGTGCTCGCATTTGATGGCTTGTTTTCTCGCTTCAATGATGCGAGGTGGCCGGTCAGCTTGCAAC
>JAUILW010000197.1 GCA_030432795.1 Gammaproteobacteria bacterium | reverse complement strand
CTGGTAGCCGATGGCCTCCACCGGTGTCGCGGCAACTCGATCGACCATGGACAGAAAGTAATTGCCGTACACCAACCCCACACATAGAAACTCTATCCAGGTGCTCTTTTCCTGAAAGGACAATTTCCGCCTCCGTGTCAAACAATTTTAACACCGGCAATGTAAGACTTTCTTAACCTCGTGTCTACTTTTCTTTACACCCCCTGAATCAGCGGAGTTGTCCGTTCCCGCGCATAGTGACGGCTCGCAAGCAGGAAGAAGGTTGCAGAGCACGTTGCAGCCAGCGGCAGCACCAACAGAGCCGAAGCCAAGCCGACGCTGCCGGACAGCCAACCCACCACCAGCGGCCCGGCAGCCAGCCCGATCAGATTTTGCGCGACACCGACGAGGGCTGTTGCCGTCGCCCTGAGCCCTGGCTCAACGACATCCATGACAACCGTGTTTACCGGCCCCATGACCGCTGCGGTGAAGAAAAACACACCGATGACAACCACCAGTTGCAAGGTATCCGGCTGCATCAGCAGAAACGCGCAGCACAGCAGCAGAGTGCTTCCCGCCGCGCCGATGGCAGGAACGAACAGGCGACCTTGCAGCCGCACGAGCCCCCAACGGTCGGCTATCTGCGCCCAGACCACCGCGCCAACGGCAGTGAGGCCAACACCCAGGCCGCCGGTTTTCGCAGCCTCAGCGGCCGTCATGCCGTAGTCGCGAAACAACAGGCTGGGCAGCCATGTCACCAGCGCCGACATGACAAAGAGCAGCGACGCGCTACCCAGGCAGGTCAACACCACGGTTGGCGAACCCAGAAGCGCCACGGCGATTTGCCGCGCGCGCCCACCTTCGGCGGGCGTAGGTGGTAGCGCAGGCGTTGGATAGTCGCGAATGCCCAGCGCCGCAAAACTGACAAGCAGGCTCACCGCACCGACAGCGATGAAAACATCCCGCCAGCCCCACTGCTCGGCAAGCGTGCCTCCCATGCCCACGCCGAGCACATTACCCAGCGAACATGCCACGAGCACGCCGCCGATCACGGTGGAGCGCATGCGCATCGGAAAGTACCAGGCGAGCAGCGCAAATCCTGCCGGGCCGTATGCAGCCTCACCCAGACCGATAAATGCCCTGGCCAGCAGCAGTTGCTCGTAGCTCGCAGCGATTCCACAGGCGATCATCGCAAGGCTCCAAAGCAGCGCCATGCAGAAGATGGTTTTCACGCGGCTCCAACGGTCGACCAGCAGCGCTACCGGCATCATCATCACCCCCACCATCAACGGCACGACCGCCGACAACGCGCCGATCTCCGAATCCGTGAGGCGCCAATCCGCCTGCAGCACGGGGAAGATGCCGACGACAATCTGACGAACGACCCAGTCGGTAAAGCCAAGCGCCGCGATGACGAGGAACACGAACCAGGCGTAGACGCCAGCCTGTTGCCCATCCTGCTCAGAGAGGCTTGCGGGAGGCAGGGCAGCCACCCGGCTCAAGCGCCTGCGAGCAGCCGGGCCAGGGCTTGTCGGTCGACCTTATCGACCGATGTACGGGGCATCGCATCAATCATCGACACCGTTTTAGGTACCTTGTAGTTGGCAAGCCCTTGCCGACACCAATCGAGTACCGCGTCTGTGGTCAGTGGCTGCATTGCCTCGATAAATGCATGCCCAACCTGACCCCAGGCTGGGTCATCCACAGCAAGCACGGCCGCGGCACGGATGCCTGGGTGACTTTCCAGCAGGATCTCGATCTCTCTGGGGTACACGTTGAAGCCGCCGGACTTGTACATCTCCTTCGATCGGCCACAGAACACCAGATAGCCGTCGTCGCGAATCCGCGCCAGATCGCCGGTGCGAAGAAAGCCGTCGTGGGTAAACGCTGCTTCGGTTGCCTCGGGCAGCCCGAGGTAGCCGGCAAACGGATACGGCTGGCGCACTTGCACTTCCCCTTCGCTGCCCGGCGGCAGCGCTGTGTCCTGAGCACCGGCAATGCGCAACTCCAGGCGAGGATCCGGCCTCCCGGTGGTGTTCAGCAGAATCTCCCGATCGCGGGTGGGTGGCGTGTAGACGATGGGGCCATTGCTTTCGGTCATCCCATACTGCTGGGAGAAGTCTCCGGCAACGGCCGCAAGCAACGCATCCAGCACATGCGCTCCCAACGGGCCGGCGCCCCAGTTGACGAACTTCACCGACGAGAAGTCTGTGTCCGAAAAATCTGGATGCTCAATGAGGAGCGTGAGCATGGCCGGCACACCGCTCAACACATCGAGCCGTTCCGCGGCGATGGTGGCAAGCGTGTACGCAGGGTCGAAGCGCTCCGCCAGTACCAGCATACCGCCCGCCACGAAAGACAGGCCAATGCCGCTAGCCAGCGCGCCGATGTGGTTGACAGGAATGTCGACGAGCTGACGTATGTGCGGCAGCGCAAAGCGATCCACGTGCAGCGTGTGCGAACGAAACGCAAGGCCTGCGTGGGTAACCATTGCGCCCTTGGGCGTGCCGGTGGAGCCCGAGGTGTAGATGATCACCGCCGGCACGTCTGGATCCAGCGCCCGCAATGCATCAGACCAGACTACCTGCGCGGTTTCAGCGCTTACAGGTTGCGGCAGATCACCTTCCCAGAAATCACGGCCAAAACGCACGACCTGCGTACCGAGCGCTTCTTCGTGGCTCGCAAGATCCGCGCCGAGGTCACGTGCGCCGTCGTAACGTACTGACAGCAATACGTTCGCGCCGCTGTCTTTGAGAATCTGCGCCTGCTCGCGGCCATGAAAGCGGCTGGTGACGCCCACGAACGTCGCGCCAGCAAGCCAGGTAGCCAGATAGGCAATGAGCGCTTCGGGCCGTGGCGTCATCAGGCCAGCCACCCTGTCACCTGGTCGAACGCCGCGCGCCTGAAGCGTCTGAGCAAGCGCACAGGCGTAGCCCGCAAGCTCTCCATAGGACAGGCGCAGATCGCGAAACACCACCGCCGTGCGTTGCGGCTCGTTCTGCACCCAGGGCTGCAGGGCATGCAGCAGCGAGATCGGAAAGTCGGACATGACGGTTACTCCCGTTTGCAGCTCTGTTTCACACCTACATGCGAAAGGATCGCCCTTTCGGGCCAAGCTGTTGCGGTATCAATCGCCAGGCATCATCGAGCCACTCGTTGAGAAGCGCCCGCGTATCCCGCGGATCGATGATGTCGGGAATGCGAAAGCGCTCCGCTGTGAGGAATGGGGACTCCATGTGATACAGATGCGCCTCGATCTCCGCCAGCCGCGCCGCGCGTTCTTCCGGTTCGAGCGCTTCGAGCTCGGATTTGAACGCAGCTTCCGCACCTCCGGCCACCGGGATGGAACCCCACCGTCCGGAAGGCCACGCGTAAACCAGGTTCAGGCCCTGCACGCGGTTGTAGGTGCTACCGGCAAGCCCATAGCACCTGCGCAGGATTACCGAGCAGAACGGCACACGGGATTGTTCGATAGCAAAACAGACCCGCACAGAACCCTTTACGGCACCGGTACGCTCCGCCTCCGGCCCGACGATGGTTCCGGGCTGATCGACAAGGTGGATAATGGGCAGATGAAAGGTGTCGCACAGGTCCACGAAGCCTTCCATCTTCTCCGCCGATGCGCGGGTCATGCCGCCGCCGTACTGCTTGGGATCGCTGGTGATGACGCCAACCGGTCGGCCGCCGAGCCGCGCAAAGCAGGTGACGATAGAGCGGCCATTGCCAGGGCTCAGTTCGAACACCGAGCCTGCATCGAACACCAGATCGAGGATACGACGGGAGTTGTACACCTTGCGCTTGTCCCGGGGGATGATTTCGAGAAGCTCTTCCTCCCGCCGGTCGCAGGGATCCTCACTGTCTGTGACGGGCGGCATCTCGTGCACGTTGGAGGGAAGGTAGGAGAGAAATCGCCGGGCCATCTCGAAAGCCTGCTCCTCGCTGTCTGCGGCGTTACCGATGACGCCGCTGCCGCGCGTATGTACTTTCCATCCGCCGAGTTCTTCCTTGTCGACCTTCAGCCCCATGCCACGCTCCACCACAGGTGGACCGCCAGCAAACACCTGCGAGGTGTTTTTGACCATCACAGAGTAGTGCGCTGCTGCCGCTTTGATGGCGCCCAGCCCCGCACAGGGACCAAGGGCAATGCCCACTACCGGAATGGTTCCAAGCATGCGAGCACCGAGCCAGGTGGGGTAACAAGGCAGCTTGGCGGTGGCATTCTGATCAAGGATTTTGACGCTGCCGCCGGCGCTCTCCACCAGACGCACGATGGGAACCTGCATCTCGAGCGCATAGGTTTCGGCGTAGATCCACTTCTCGGCGATAGCCGCCTCTGAGGACCCGCCGCGGATGGTCCAGTCGTCGCCATTGACGGAAATCTTGCGCCCGTCGACCCGCCCGGTACCGATGACGGAGTTAGCCGGCGTAACCGAGAGGAGATTGTGCTGACCGTCATACACCGCCTTGCCGGACAGCGCTCCGAGCTCACGAAAGCTACCTGGATCCAGCAACCGGTCGATCCGCTCGCGCACCGTGAGCCTGCCCGCCGCATGTTGCCTGGCGACCGACTCCGCGCCGCCGAGGCCTTCAGCCAGCTTTCGTCGACGCGCAATTTCATCCACTTCTTCCTGCCAGCTCACGTTGCTATCCCTACCCGCCAATCATTGTCTTATTGTTGACAATCGAAAAAGCCGTTGTCAAATTGGCTCTGAGGTAGAGAAAACGTCACGCAGGGAGCCGTTCATGGCCGTGGAAGAAGTGTTGTCCGAGGTATCGGGTACTGTATGGAAAGTGGAGATCGAGGTTGGTGCCAAGGTGCAGGCCGGTGACCAGCTGCTGATTCTGGAATCGATGAAGATGGAGATTCCGGTGGAAGCGCCAATCTCCGGCGAAGTGTGGGAAGTCCTGGTGGCCGAAGGCGACCCGGTAAGCGAAGACCAGGTGCTTGTGACAATCTCAGGCTAGCTCGGCCGTTGGGGGGCTGGGTTTCGGCGCAGTGCGCGCTATAGTGCGCCGATGCTACTGAACCCTTCTCCGCTGCGAAACATCATGCTGGCAATGATCCGCCCGCAAGGGGAGCGCCTGGGCGAGACCCTGTCGCTTGCCGAGCAGATTGCGCTGCAGGTTGCAGTGGAGATCGTCGACGACGAAACACCACCGCTAACGCGCATTACCGAAACCAGCATCGCCAGCCGCTTCAAGGTCAGCCGAGGCCCCGTGCGCGACGCCCTGCGCATGCTCGACACCACCGGCCTGATACAGCTTCTGCCCCGCCGCGGTGCGGTGGTCACCGAGCTCACAGCCGAAGAAGTAGCGGACCTATTCGAACTGCGTGCGGTGCTGTTCGGCCTCGGCGCCAGACGCTTCGCACAGAACCGCACGGAAGATGAGCTCATCGAAGTGCGCCGGCGACTGGCCGATCTCAAACACCTCGCTTCACGCAAAGATGAACGCGCAGGTGCGGACTACGTGCTGGCGGTATTGGAGTTTGGCAACATGATCTGCATCTCCGCTGGTATCGAGCGTCTGAGCTCTATGGTGTCCAACCTGTTCCTTCGATCCATACGCTACTCGCGACTCGGCCTTGCGCAGGCAGCGCGACGCAGAGAATCTCTGGCCAACTGGACCGCCATGGTCAAACACATCGAAGCGCGCAACGGCGAAGGTGCCGAGCACGCCGCCCGCACGCTGGTCAGCGAATCCGGCGCTGAGGCTGCGAAACAGCTCTCTGAAGGCAACTGATCACCGTTCAGATTCGGTAAAATCGTTCAGCGTTACCGACGAACATCTGCGTGCGTTCCTCAGCGCTGAAGCCCTGCACAATGTCCGCGTAGGCTGCCCACACGTTCTCATAGCTCGCCATCAGTTTATCCACCGGAAAGTTGGAGCCAAACATGATGCGCGCTGGCGAGAAGCAATCGATGCAGTGCAACACGAAAGGAGCAACCGATGCCGCCGTCCAGTCGCGCTGCACCATGCCGAAGCCGCTGACCTTCATCATCACGTGCGGCAGTTGTGCCAGCGCTGCCACAGCCGCCCGCCAACCAGCGATGTGCACCTCTTCCCGCTCGAGCGGCAGCAACGCATGGTCGATCACGACGGGTACATCAGGGTGCGCCTGCGCCACCGCCACTAGCTGCTTAGCCTGCGGATAGTAAATCTGCGCATCGAAGCTGAGATCGTATTTGGCCAACAGGCCAAAACCGCTCTGCCAGCCGGCATCCACGAGAAAGTCCTGCGGCGCCCGGTTGTGCACCGGGTTTTCGTGTCGGTTGAGCACCTGGCGCACGCCACGGAAACGCGATGACTCCATGTGCGCCTGCAGAACGTGCTCCACATCGGGCGATGCCAGGTTCGCAAAGCCGACGATGGCGTTAGGCAGTCCTTCATTACCTTCGATATCGC